>CAMDSG010000053.1 GCA_945907055.1 Bifidobacterium breve
CAATGAGTCCACCAGCAATCCGCAATGATCGTGCACGTGCACTCCAAGGGGAGAAGGCCGGGATCGTCTCGCGGTCTCTGGCGGACCTCATTGATCTTGGTGTAGCAGAGGCAGCATTTGTAGGTCTACTGATCTTTGTGGGGATACTGCGCTTTGTCTTAGGCCTAGAGCGAAGCATCGTGTTGTGGCAGCCGTCTGCTTCGGTGGTTCTAGTCCTGCAGTTCGTCCTACTCACCGCCGTATTCACTATTGGATGGGCAGGGGCGGGGCGCACCCTTGGGAAGGGAATCCTTGGGCTTAGGGTCTTAAGCGCTTCAGGGGAGGCACTTAAGTTCCCGCGCGCACTGATTCGAGCGTCTCTTTGTGCTCTTATCCCCGGTATCCTCGTTTTTGTTGCCTTGAGCGGTAAGAATCGCGGCATCCACGACATCCTCCTTCGAACTCAAGTCACTTACGACTGGGGTCGCTAGAGAGTGCGTGGCGATGAAATTACACTCGCAAACAGGGGGAACAAATGACGAGTACTGGAAGTAATGAAGTAGTGGTTGGCGCAGTAGTCCCGCTAGAGGATGTCGCTAAGGCGGCCGCGCAGTACTGGTGGCTTATTCTTATCGGTGGATTGATCTCTCTTGGACTTGGATTCTTTCTTGTATTCAACCCGGTAAAAAGCGCACAGGATATTGCTGTAATCGTAGGTCTTTACCTTGTGCTAGTCGGGGTAATGGACCTCATTCATTCACTCAGTGCTGAGCACAAGGCTCCAGCGATGGCGGCAGGATTAATCGCATTAGTTTTAGGTTTAATCTTGGTGTTCAAGGGTGATTTTACGATCAACTTCATCGCCATCCTTTGGGGAATAGGCTTTATCATCTCTGGACTTATCCGAATCGTTGTGGCTATCGCAGAGCGCGGATACGGATGGGGATGGCGACTTGTTCTTGGCTTCTTGGGCCTAGGATTAGGGGCCGTGATGGTTGCAAACCCAACCACGACAGCCGGAGTGGTTGTATTTGTCGTCGGACTCTCCTCAATCCTTACTGGAATTACCTGGATCGTCATGTCCTTCTCGCTTCGCAGTGCGCCTAAGCGCATCGCTGCAGCGGGCGGCGGCGATGTCGTCGTTATCTTCTAAGGCGTTTTAAAGTTGACCGATAGAAAAACGCGTGGCCCAGAGGGTCGCGCTGCATCGCTTCTCGTTGTCCTAGTTGCCTACCTCGTTGCGGGTGCCGGCGCCTGGTGGGCAACAGGGGCAGTGGGGATTGAGAACCCTTACTGGGCTTTAGGGGCTGGCTACCTCGCAGCTACCGCAGTGATCTACGCGAGCGCATGCCTAACTAACAATGGCTCGATGTTCGATGCTTACTGGAGTGTCATCCCGCCTCTCGGTGCGGTCTGGATGGCGGTCAACGCTCCGAATGGGATTGATCGCACTCGTACAATTCTTGTGCTTGTGGTCTTGATGGTCTGGGGAGTGCGCCTAACTCTGAACTGGGTACGTGGCTGGACCGGTCTTGGGCACGAAGACTGGCGCTACTTGGATATGTATGCGAAGAGTTCGTCACCTCCCTGGTTGATCAGCCTTTTTGGGGTTCACCTCTTCCCAACATTGATGCTGTGGCTCGGCAGCCTCGCATTCGTGGTAGCGCTTACTCGTTCTGGTAATGCACTTGGGGTCCTTGACTATCTTGCCGCTGTTGTAGGGATTAGTGCGGCAGTTATAGAGCTAATAGCTGATGAGCAGATGCGATCATTCGGTCGAAAGAAGGCCCCAGGTGCGATTATGGAGAGCGGGCTCTGGAGATTCTCTCGTCACCCGAATTACTTCGGAGAGATCCTCCTGTGGCTATCGCTCTTTATTTTTGCGATAGCGGTTGGCTTAGGTTTTTGGTGGACATGCATCGGTGTTGTATCGATGATCGCGATGTTCTTAGGTGCAAGTATTCCAATGCTCGATGGTCGCAGCGAAGAGCGCAGGCCAGCATTCGCTGATTACCGTCGCCGTACATCTGCACTGATTCCACTACCGCCGAAGAAATAGCGGCGCATGGCTGAGTCGACTAAAGCAGGGGCATTAGACGGGGCCTCTTCGAAGTCGCTCTGGAGACGGTGGCTCTGGGTACTAGCGACAACCAACCCGCCCGAGGGGAAGATGGATCCGGTATCGCGTTGGTTATTTCTAACGCGCGCCGGCGTGCTCCCAATGACGCTCGTGGCTGCGGCCGAGGCAGGATTGCTCGCAGTATTTAGAGGCGATGCAGTCGACTGGTCGCTCTTCGCGATTGCCTCAGTTGGGCTCATACTTGCCCATATGGCGAATAATTTAATGAACGATCTCTTTGATCTACAGGTTGGTACAGATACAGAGGATTACCCGCGCAACCTCTACTCGCCTCATCCGGTTCTCTCAGGTGTAATTACACGCAATGGGCTTGCAAGGCTTGCCTTGATTGTTAATGCAATATGCCTAGCGATCATGGTCTGGCTAACAATGGAGCGCGGGTGGGCAATAGTCGGCTTCGCCGTAGGCGGATTTTTACTTTCACTTGCTTACACTGCTCCGCCACTAAGGCTCAAGAAGCGCGGGCTTGGAGAGCCAACGGTTGTTGTTGTCTGGGGTCCGCTCATGGTTGGTGGGGTTTACTACGCCGCTACTGGGATGATCCCCGCAGCAATTATTGCGGCGTCCCTTCCCTACGCGATTCTCTGCACAACGGTCTTGATGGGTAAGCACATTGACAAGGCTCCATGGGACGAGCCAGAGGGCACGAGAACTCTTCCGGTGATCCTTGGTGAGCGAAGGGCTCGGAGTCTTACTCGAGCCATGTTCGTGGCCTTCTACCTCCTCACATCGGTTCTCGTCATTACCGGCGGATTCCCAGTAGGCACGCTTTTTGTCTTTCTTTCATTCCAGTTACTTGTTCGAGTCTGGCGCGTCTACGGGCGTGCCAAGCCAAAGGTCTCGCCGGTTCCAAACCCTGTCTGGCCACTCTGGTTTGCCCCGCACTCATTTTTATTGACGCGCAGAGCTGGCGGGTTGCTGGTCCTCGGCTTCATGCTTGGGGCAATTATTAAGTTCTAGCCATGCAGATTCTGTAAGTCCGGTAGATATTTCTCCGGCATTTATATGGCATCAAGCAGGTTGCTATCTGTTCCTAATGGCTTCGAGCGGCTACGTTTTAAGTCTTGCCGACCCACCTGGTCAGGCGCACGATGGGGGACACGATGCTCAGCACAATGCAGGATTTTCCGCTCACAATCGGAATGATTTTTCGCCATGGACGAGCGGTCCATCCCGATGGCGAGATTATTACTTTCGAGGGCGAATCAAGCCGCAATGCAACCTTCACCGAGGTTGCCGATAGAGCAGAGTTGCTCGCATCGGCGCTACAACGCTTAGGAATCCGCGACGGTGACAGGGTTGCGACTCTCTGCTGGAACCACCAAGAGCATGTTGAGGCTTACTTTGCAATCCCTGCAATGGGCGCAGTGCTGCACACCCTTAACTTGAGGCTCTTTCCCGAGCAGCTGACCTACATCGTCAATCACGCCGAGGATCGAATCGTTATCTTGGATGCAAGCCTGCTTGCGCTGATTGCACCGCTAGCTGACCAACTCTTGACTGTGGAGCATTACATCGTTATCGGTGATGCAGACGGCGATGCTCTTGCCCCGCTTCTTGCCGGTGCTGCAACTGCAGGGAGAGGTGCCGATGTTCTGCATTATGAAGACCTCCTCTCCGCAGAGGAGCCAGGGTTCGATTGGCCTGAGGTAGACGAACGCTCCGCCGCGGCGATGTGTTATACGAGCGGCACTACCGGGCACCCAAAGGGAGTCGTGTATTCGCACCGATCAACGGTTCTTCACTCGATGGCTGCGTGCTTTAAACAGACCAACGCTATTGCTGAAGAGGAGAGAATTCTTCTGATTGTCCCTATGTTCCATGCAAATGCTTGGGGACTTCCCTATGCCGCGTGGATGGTCGGTGCAGATCTAGCGATGCCTGCTCGTTTTCTCCAGGCTGAGCCTCTGTCGCGATTTATTCGTGATGCGCGCCCCACCTACTCTGCGGGTGTCCCAACAATATGGTCTGACATCCTGCGCTACTCGCGCACCAATGACGTAGACCTCTCTTCGATACGAACAATCATCTGTGGAGGTTCTGCGGTTCCTCGTTCGTTGATTGAGGCATTCGATAAAGAGTTTGGGATAACGCTATTTCAGGCTTGGGGTATGACTGAGACGAGCCCGCTTGCAGCGATTGCACGGCCTCCGCACGGTTTTGAGGAGGGTTTTGCAGGCGGAGGCGATGGTGGCTCGCTAGAGGAGACACAGGACGGAATGTGGTGGCGTGCCCATACTGGGCGCGTTGTCCCAGGCGTGGAGATGCGCGTTGTTGCAGATGACGGCTCGGTACTTCCATGGGACGGCGAGTCAGTCGGAGAGATTCAAGTTCGCGGACCATGGATAACAGGTTCGTATTACTTAGACGATGCGAGCGACAAATTCGATGATGGGTGGCTTCGCACAGGCGATGTAGCCCATGTGAATCGCCTCGGGTTTGTCCAGATTACTGACCGTTCAAAAGATGTAATTAAGAGCGGTGGAGAGTGGATCTCATCGGTAGAACTAGAGCACGCGATTATGGAGCACCCAGATGTAATTGAGGCGGCTGTGATTGCCGTTCCAGATGCTCGATGGGACGAACGCCCGCTTGCCTGCGTAGTTCTAGAGGAGGGCTCGAGCGCAGATGCTCGCGCATTATGTGACTTCCTGACTGGTGCTGTTGCAAAGTGGCAGCTCCCAGAGCGCTGGACGTTCATAGCGGTAGTCCCCAAGACGAGTGTTGGGAAGTTTGATAAAAAAGTTCTAAGGGCTCAATACGCTGACGGAGCGCTAGAGGTAATCACTCTTTAAAGTGATGGTTGCGAGTAGCGAGAGAGCGTTTTACCTATTTTTTCGCTGTTTTTTAGGTCTGAAGATCTAGTAGGGAATCGGCAAGCTGTGTAAGTGAATTACCGTCCTTCTCGCGCGCAGCATCCATCGGAACCACTACAAGTTTTGAGAATCCGATCTCTATGAACTCCGAGCATCTCTTGCGAAGATTCGCTAGCCCTGCCGGAACAAGGTCGTGCGGGTCAACACTTGGGTTGCGCTTCCAGATAATTTCGGCGACTGCATCGGGCATTGTGGAGTCTGTGTAGAAAACCATTGCCCCAAAGTGCTCTGGGTCTATTGCTCTCCCGAAGGCGCTTGCCTCTGCCTCAACTATTGGTCGCCCGGACGCGCAGTCATCGGGCATGGCAAAGGATGCCAGCCAACCATCTCCGAGTCGACCTACTCGGCGCAGCTCGCTTGGGGCTTTACCGCCAAACCAGATCTCTAAAGGTTGCTGAACGGGCTGGGGGCGAACGCGCAAAGATTCATAGTGAAATCGTGGTCCGTCATGATCAACACTCTCTTCGCTCCATATCCGTTGGAGTAGCGGTATTACCTCGTCGAACCATGGTGCTCGTTCCTCGCGTGCGACCCCAAAGGCTTGCTGCTCGGCACGGTCAACCGCTCCAAGCCCAAAACCTGGCAAGAATCGCCCATTCGAAAGCACGTCTAGAGATGCAAGGCTCTGCGCGAGGAGTGCAGGATTGCGGCCCGGTAGAACCTGCACTCCGGTGCCTAACTTCATTCGCTTTGTTCGCCCCGCCGCTACAGAGAGCCCAATAATTGGGTCAGGAGCATCGCCAGATACGCGCTCGGATAGCCAGAGCGAGTCAAAGCCGAGGTCCTCAAGCCCATCGACTAACTCCAGAAAGCGTCCAGCATCTGCACCTGAGCGAGCCCCAGGGGCAAAACCAATACGCACCTTCACAGCGCGCCTGTCATTAGTTGACCTGCATCATCATTCTCGGAAATATGTCTTCGCTACGGACGAAGTGACTCAAAGCGCGCTATCTCGCGTCGAGCAATCTGCATCTTGTGCACGTCATCTGGGCCATCAACTAAGTGCAGCGTACGTGCGTGTGCGTACATATCGGCGAGTGGCCAGTCGCTTGAGACGCCGGCACCACCAAATAACTGGATGGCTCGGTCGATGACATTGGTTGCAGTGCGAGCAGCAAGCACCTTGATAGCGGAGATCTCGATACGTGCTCCCTTTACGCCGACCGTATCCATGAGCCACGCAGCCTTGAGTGTGAGCAGGCGAGCCTGCTCAATCTCCATACGGCTCTCGGCGATTCGGTCACGCACCACACCTTGGTCAGCGAGGGGTTTCCCAAATGCAACACGCATCTGCGCCCGCATGCACATGAGTTCAAGAGCCTTCTCAGCAAGCCCAATGGCGCGCATGCAGTGATGGATTCGCCCGGGTCCGAGTCGCGCCTGAGCGATAGCGAAGCCGTTTCCTTCGCCGCCGATAATGGAGGAGGCTGGGAGGCGAACATTCTCGAAGAGCGTCTCAGCATGACCAGCGCCTGCGTCATGCCCGAAGACCTTTAGGCCGCGCACAACGGTCACCCCTGGAGCATCCATCGGTACGAGTATTTGAGAATGGCGACGGTGCGGATCTGCATCGGGGTCTGATACACCCATCAAGATTGCCACTCTGCAGCGAGGAGAGAGAGCGCCACTGGTCCACCATTTGTGGGCATTAACTATGTAGTGATCACCGTCGCGCTCTATGCGGCTGGTGATGTTTGTTGCATCGCTCGATGCAACCCACGGTTCGGTCATTGCAAAACAAGACCTGATCTCGCCTTCGAGGAGCGGTACGAGCCACTGGTCCTGCTGCTCTGGGGTCCCAAACTCTGCGAGTACCTCCATGTTTCCAGTATCCGGTGCAGCGCAGTTCGTAGCCTCAGAGGATAGGTAGTTGCGCCCCATGATCTCGGCGAGTGGGGCGTACTCCACATTGGTTAAACCTGGTCCCCACTTATCATTTGGGAGAAAGAGATTCCAGAGACCGCGTGCACGAGCCTCTGCTTTTAGCTCCTCCATAATCGGCGGGTGAAAACGCTTGTCGCCAGACTCCTCGATCTGCTGAAAGTAGATCGGCGTTGCCGGCTCAACCTTCTCATCTACGAAGGCTTGAAGTCGCTCCTTCAAATCCTGAGCACGCGCACTCATTGAGAAATCCATTACTGCTCCTTGTTATGCGATTCGGCGCCGAGAGATTGGCGTTCTAATGCGCGCACCATAGCCCCCAGCGAACCGGAGTGGCCATGCTCGACGGTAAGTAGGGTACTTATGCCTTGACTGGTTCGTGGAGTTTTATGCTCTTTGGTGCCACTTGCTCAGGTGCCTCTGCAAAAAGCATCTCCAGCGCTTCAGCTCTGTCTGCATCGGTAAATTCACGTGTCGATGTGCAGTACTCGACGAGAATGTAATTTGGATCCATGAGGTAAATAGAGGTACACCAGCCATGGTCAACCTCTAGGCATGCTTGACCTTTGGCAAGCCAATTGTCGCGACGCATCGCGAGATCATCGAGTGTGGGCGCATCGAAGGCAACATGATTAGTCCATTCGGGTAGCCCGAGAGCACGACTAATTGAGGGGTCGAAGTCGGGGACGCTTTCGTCGTGAAGGTCCCAAAGTGCAAACATTCCGCCGCCCGGAATGTCATAGAAAACATGGCGCGCCCAACCCGTACCTCCCTCGTATGGGCCGACCTCAACCTTGGCAAGGGTAAAGCCCATTACCTCTGTGTAGAAGGTATGCGAGGCGGGTAGGTCACGGGTCACAATTGCGAGGTGATGAACAGGCATGCACGCAGCGTAGGCGCGTTGAACCCCAAGTGCTTAGTCAATGATGCACCTATGAAGTTACGGTGGAGGCTGCTCGGTGGATAAGTCGTAGCCTTTGCCTATGAGACCAGAGCTGGAGTTATTTGAGTCCGAGATCGGAGACGAACCAATCTCAGCCGTCCGGGCATGGTGGGTTGCCGCTCGAGAGATCGATCCTTCCCCAGAGGGTTCGAGCGCTATGGCTGTCGCATCTGTCGGGGCCGACGGCTCCCCGTCTAACCGAATCGTTCTGCTACGCGCACTCGATGAAAGAGGGTTTGTTTTCTATACAAACTACGAGGGGCGCAAGGGCTCTGAGTTGGTTCCGGGAAATCGCTCTGCCCTTGTAATCCATTGGGCTGAGCTTGGTTGTCAGGTTCGCGCTGAGGGAGCGGTCGAGCATGTCAGTTCAGAAGAATCAGATGCTTACTTTGCTGCGCGCCCTCGTGGTCATCAAATCGGAGCATGGGTCTCGCCGCAGAGCAGTGTGATTGATGATCGAGCCTTCTTAGTGAATCGCCTCGCCGAGATCGAGACGCGCTTCGAAGGAGCAGAAGAGATTCCGCGACCAGAGCATTGGGGTGGTATCAGGTTGATTCCGGAGGTAATTGAACTCTGGGGTAATCGAAGCGATCGACTCCACGACCGTCTCCGATTTACTCGCAACGGTGATAACTGGATTCGCCAGCGCTTGGCTCCTTAGGAAGCCTTATCGCTTTTTGATTCCCTGGCAGCGGCTCTGCGCCGAAGATGCGGGTGAGGGCGTGGTACCACAACCTTTATATCGACAGTTCCATGGGTGCGCTCCCAAATTATTACCTCCACCATTGCGGCAGCAACAAGCACGTAACCAATAACAAGCATCCAGATAAGTAACGCGAAGAACACACCGAGGGTGCCGTAAATAGCGGAGGAGTCGCTTGCTATGAGGGGGAGCACTGTTGCTCCAGCAAATCGAGCACCGCTTAGACCGATGGATGTGACTATCACTGCTGGCAACATCCAACGCAGCGGAATATGGCGCGCCGGCAAAAGCACGGCCGTTAGTAACACAAGGATTAAGTCGGAAGTGATTCCGATGATTATCGCGATTATGGGGAGCGCATTATGGCTTGCAATCCAAGAGGTTGAGCCAACTGCTACGAGTATGCAGGCTCCACTACCGAGCATCCACAGCACTCCGCTAGCCCTTCCTCGGAATCCTCCTCCGGGGATTCCCCACGCAGCGTTCCATGCATAAGCAATAGCCATTGAGAGCCCTGTGCCTGTCCACACAAGCCCAAGAAGTCCAAAGATTGTTGTTGTAGCGCGGCTGTTCTGAGCCTGCTGTACGGCTCTCAACACAGAATCGGCTGAGTCGCCGGATAGGCCGAGGTTGCTAATGATCGACTCGCCGACTGCACGACCGCTTGCATTTAGATAACCGGCGATAGCGAAACTCAGGACAAGGCAGGCAAACAGACCTAGGAAAGCTCGAAAGGCAATCGCTGCAGCCAGGTTTGATCCGCGTTTCTCTGAGAATCTCTTTGCTACTGCGAGGCTCAAGCTCCATATCTCAGAGAACATCGTCTAGATCCCCTTCGCTATAGATATGCCAATTACGGTTGGGAGGTCATGCACGAAGCGAGAGGATAGACCCTTAGATAGCCCCTTAGATTCGGTCGTATGGTGTGGGGACGATCCGAGCAAGCAGGGAAGGCCTTTTCATGTCTAGATATTTGAGAATCTGTACCCCAATATTCAGGTCTACCAAGTGACACCTCTGGCGATCGCTCTGCTCCTCGCTTCGTGCGGCGCTGCCCTCGTCGATTGGTGGGCGGTGCTGCACTCAAATAAGAGCGTCGAGTATGTCGCTAAGCCAGGCGTGCTCATTCTCTTGATCGGCGTAGCGCTTACTCTCGACCCCACTTACTCTTCAATGCGCTACTGGTTTGTAGCGGCGCTTGTTCTATCGCTTATCGGTGACATCTTCTTGATGCTGCCATCAGATCGATTTGTGCCAGGCCTCTCAGCATTTCTACTTGCACATGTTGCCTACTCGGTTGGGTTTTTGATCCATTCCCCAGGCTCTCCCGCTCCGATTATCACGACACTGCTAGTCGTTATTTTCTCTGCAAATTCTTGGAGAAGGCTCGCTGCTGGAATGAAGTTGGGGGGGCAGAGTGCGTACCTGCCACCAGTCACGGCATATGTGTTTGTGAT
>CAMDSG010000054.1 GCA_945907055.1 Bifidobacterium breve
CAACGGGTCAAATGGCCCGCGGGTCAACCTCGCGTCGTCGGGGCCGTTTAGCGGCCTAAGAGTGGCATGGAGTGCGACCCAACAAGGCGCACCCCCAACCCTACAAACGTGAGTAGAGAACCCGTGACTGAATCAACAACCTTCGAGGCGCTTGGCGTCGCGAGTGACCTCATTGAAGCATTACGCGAACAAGGAATCAACGCACCTTTCGCAATTCAGAACCTAACTATCGCAGATGGCATTGCTGGCCGTGATGTATGCGGAAAAGCCCAGACCGGATCAGGTAAGACACTTGCATTTGGTGTGCCAATGCTGCAGCGAGTCTCTAAGGCTGAGCCCAAGCGGCCGACGGGATTAATTTTAGTCCCGACCCGCGAACTCGCAGTGCAGGTAAAAGACGCTCTCGCTCCTCTAGGAAAAGCCTTTGGAGTAAGCGTCAAAGCCATGTACGGCGGAGTCTCGATGGACCCCCAGGTAGATGCACTTCGCAAGGGGGTCGAGATCATTGTTGGAACCCCAGGTCGCCTCATTGACCTTATGGAGCGCAATGAGATGGAGCTCAGTGGAGTTGAGGTAATGGTCCTTGACGAGGCTGACCGCATGGCGGATATGGGGTTCATGCCTCAGGTCCAGAAGATTCTCTACCGTGCTACGGGACCGCACCAGACCATGCTTTTCTCAGCAACGCTCGATGGCGCAGTTGATCGACTTGTGCAGAAGTACATGATTGATCCGGTATTCCACGAGGTGGAGTCCAACGAGCCAACTGTTGAGCAGATGCGCCACCATTTCTTGCAGGTACACCAACTCGACAAGGTAAAGGTGGCTGCTGCGATTGCTCGTGGTGTAAATCGCACTCTCATCTTTCGCAGCACAAAGCGTGGTGCCGACAAACTTGTCGAGCAGTTAGAGCGTGAGGGCATTAAGGCTGGGGCGATTCATGGGGATCTGCGCCAGAGTGCCCGCGAGAAAGCCCTTGCAGACTTCTCCGCTGGGAAGATGTCGGTGTTGGTAGCGACAGATGTAGCAGCTCGAGGGATCCATGTTGATGGTGTCGATGTAGTCATTCACTACGACCCATCGCATGATCACAAGGATTATCTCCACCGTTCAGGGCGCACCGCACGCGCTGGAGAGCAGGGCGTTGCAGTGACTCTGATGCTCTACAACCAGGAGAATGAGGTGCGTGTTGTCATGCGACGACTTCGTATCGAGCAGAGCATCGTTGAGGTCTTCTCGAACGACGAGCGCCTTGCGGATTTACGCGCATGGGAGCCAACCCCCGTTCGAGTCTCCTAGTAACAACGCCTGCTAGTAATAACGACAGCTAGTAACAACCCCGTCAATAGTACGCCGGCTCGCGTATGGGATTAATGGCGCCTACGTCCAGCGTCTACGCGACCGGTGGGGGTCTTCGCGTCGATTACGTGGATGGAACCAGCGCGTTGAGCGCGTGCAATTGCTCTTCGCCGCTCTGCTCGCATGCGCCGCCTGCGAAGCACTGCTCGCCTTCGGAGAATTACTAATACTGCGAGCACTCCAATTAGCGCAGCGAACCAGGCTGCAATCGTGCTCCAGATTGAGCCGCCCGAGGAGGAGTCATTCGATGCTGCCTGTTGAGGAGGTGAGGGCTTTGAAGGAGCGGAGGTACTCGTGCTCCCCGTTGCCCCAGTTGCTGTGCCAACTCCAGCAGCCACTCCGGCACTGGCTCCGGCCACTACACCAGGATTACTCACTCCCTTAGCGCAGACGGCTTTAACTCCACGCTTTGATTTAGCCTCTTTTATGCGTACCGGAGGCAGTCTCTCGCCCTCGACTTTGAGTCTCGGGTCGCTCGCAAAACCTTGGTCTAATAGCGCTCCCGCCCATCCTGCTGTGTCATACGTTCCAAACACGACGGCGATCATGGTTCTCCCTTCACGCGTTGCTGACGCGATGAGGGTTCGCCCCGCTTTGTCGGTGAATCCTGTCTTGAGTCCGTTTGCTCCTGTGTATCCATTGAGGAGTGTTTTGTTGTGGTTGATGTAGCGGTGTGGTCGTCCGCTTACGTCAATGAAGCTAATTTCGCGGCTGTTGGTAGCGGCTGCGATTCGCGGGACCGCCAAAGCGTTGCGGCCAATAACGGCGAGGTCCCATGGGCTTAAGAAACTTCCTCCGCCAAAAGAGTTCTCATCATCTAGGCCCGCGGGGTCAGAGAACTTTCCATCTCGAGCGCCTAAGCGCGCTAGGAGTCTCTGTGCTTGTGTAGCGAACCCCTCGACGCTCCCACCGGAGCATTCTGCAATTGCCCACGACGCATCGTTGGCTGAGACCATCAACACGGAGTTGATCATCTGCTCCAGAGGCCATACCTCTCCGGCCGGCATTCCGATTCGCATGGTCGGCTCAGCAGCTGCTCGAACACTTATAGGTACTCCAACCTTGGGGTCTAGGTGAGTAACGGCAGTTAGAACAGTCGCGAGTTTGACCATGCTCGCCGCGTTTCGAGGAGTATGAAGGTCACGAGACTCAAGTATTACTCCGCGATCCGCGTCGATGATTGCGTATGCCTCTGGACTCGGGCTCACAGGTGCGGCAAGGCCGTAAGCGGATATAGGTGAGGCAATGGATGTGGCCACCAAGGATGCGGCGCATATTGCTATTCCAAGAATTGGCGCAAGGGCCCTACAGGTTCGTGGGTATTGGTGTGGATTGAAGCGGAGGCGACCCGGGGAGTCGGCCGATTGCCTATCCACGCGATTTTTTAGACGCATGAGTTCCCTAGGCTAGGGCGCAGATTGGTTGCCGCCGTGGCACCCTCCCCTTTCGTGCTCAATTCATTCCCTATTCGTTCGTGAGCGCACTGCCGGGCGTGCGAGAATCAGCAGCGTGACTAAAGAACGCATATCCCCACGAATAGCTGCTATCGCTCCATCTGCGACTCTCGCTGTGGATGCAAAGGCAAAAGCACTAAAGGCAGCCGGCGAGCCGGTAATTGGATTTGGTGCAGGGGAGCCAGACTTTCCTACACCTTCTGGAATCGTTGAGGCTGCCGTCGAGGCATGCCGCGATCCTCAGAACCATCGGTATTCCCCAACACCTGGGTTGCCGGAGTTGCGTTCAGCCATAGCGGCCAAGACTCTTCGCGACTCCGGTGTCACCTGTGCTGCTAGCCAAGTGTTGGTTACTGCCGGAGGAAAGCATGCTGTCTATACCGCTCTCCAGACAATCGTCTCAGATGGCGATGAAGTAATTCTTCCCGCCCCTTACTGGACCACTTACCCCGAGACGATCACCCTCGCTGGTGGCGTTCCCATAGTGGTTTCAGCGAGCGATGACCAAGGTTTTCGAGTAACTGTCGAGCAACTCGAGGCAGCGCGCACTCCACGGACCAAGGCGCTTATCTTCGTCTCGCCGAGCAACCCGACTGGAGCGGTGTATTCGCCCGAAGAGGTTGAGGCAATTGGTCGATGGGCGCTCGAGCATGAGATTTGGGTCCTAACTGATGAGATATATGAGCACTTAGTTTTTGGTGAACATGTTTTTACCTCGATGCCTGCACTTGTACCCGAGATTGCAGATACCTGCATCATCTTGAATGGTGTAGCAAAGACCTATGCGATGACCGGTTGGCGTGTTGGGTGGATGATCGGGCCCGCAGACGTTATCGAGGCAGCGACGAACCTGCAGTCGCAGTCAACGTCGAACATCTCAAACGTTGCTCAGCGTGCAGCACTCGCTGCTGTTAGCGGCTCGTTGGAGGCAGTGGACGAGATGAGGGTTGCCTTTGAGCGTCGCGGTCGCAGAATGCAGAGCATGCTCTCCGAGATTCCCGGAGTTCGGTGCATTGAGCCTGAGGGCGCCTTCTATTGCTTCCCATCATTTGAGGGCGTATTAGGGCGAACCCTCGCCGGTCGCGAAATTCTCACGACACTCGACCTAGCGGAGTTCCTCCTCGACGAGGCAAAGGTAGCGATAGTGCCGGGGGAGGCCTTCGGGGCCCCTGGTTACGCCCGACTCTCATTTGCGCTCTCAGACGACGAACTCGAGGAAGGCGTTTCTCGAATCGCTCGGTTCCTTGCGTGAGTAGCGATACCGGCGCGGGTAGCGTCACCCCCATGCCTCCTCGCGTGCTGATAACTGAAGAACTTGCCGAGAGTGGCCTTGAGGCAATGAGGGCAGCAGGTTTCGATGTAGATGTTCAGCTCAATCTTGATCCCGCTGGCCTCCTCGCCACAATCCCCGGTGCCGCAGCCCTCGTTATCCGAAGTGCAACTCAGGTCACAGCTGAGGTCATCGCAGCGGGGACTGATCTAGTTGTTGTAGGGCGTGCAGGCATTGGACTCGACAACGTTGACGTCGCCGCAGCGACTGCTCAAGGTGTAATGGTTGTAAATGCGCCTCAATCGAATGTGATCTCTGCAGCAGAGCAAGCCATGGCGCTTCTTCTAGCGCAGGCGAGAAATACTCCGCAGGCTCACGCTGATCTCGTAAAGGGAGAGTGGAATCGCTCGCGATGGACTGGCGTAGAGCTCCACGGAAAGACGCTTGGCGTTGTGGGTCTTGGACGCGTTGGCGTATTAGTAGCCCAGCGTGCACTTGCATTTGGTATGCGTCTTGTTGCTTACGACCCATTTGTTAGTGGCGAGCGTGCTCGCCAGCTCGGTGTTGAACTAATACCGACGATTGAAGAACTCTTCGGCGTCTCTGACTTTGTGAGCATTCATCTTCCGAAGACCCCCGAGACAACCGGACTGATTAATGCCGAACTGCTTGCAAAGGCGAAGCCCGGAATTCGAATCATCAATACCGCACGCGGTGGGATTATCAACGAGCAAGATCTTGCTGATGCCATCATCTCCGGGCATGTTGCTGGCGCCGGCCTCGATGTATTCGCTGCAGAGCCGACGACAGAGTCGCCACTCTTCTCACTCCCTGAGGTAGTTGTTACTCCTCACCTTGGTGCATCTACAGTCGAGGCCCAGGATAAGGCAGGCGTGACGATCGCAGACATGGTTGTACTTGCACTCCGTGGAGAGTTTGTTCCATTTGCTGTGAACCTTGCTGCTACAGAGGCCAACTCCACAGTGCAGCCGTTTCTGCCGCTTGCAGAACGACTAGGTCGCCTATTCACAGCAATGGCGGGTGGCACTCCAGATCTTCTTGAGGTTTTCTACGAGGGGGCAATCGCCGATTATGACTGCAGAGTCTTGAATCTGGGGGTTCTGAAAGGAATCCTGGGTCCAGTTGTAGATGAGCCGGTGTCATTCGTGAATGCCCCACAGATTGCGGAGAGAAGAGGTCTTGTACTTCGTGAGACCAAGCGCTCCTCGGCTCGCGACTATGTAAACCTGTTAGAGATACGTGGAACCGTCGCGGGTCGTGAGACTCATGTTGCCGGTACCCTCTACGGCAAGCAGTCGTCTCCTCGGATTGTTGGTATTGACGAGCACATTGTGGACCTTCCCCCGTCAACGCACATGCTCGTAGTTCGTAACTCCGATACTCCAGGGATGATTGGGCGTGTTGGAACCATCGTCGGGGAGGCAGGGCTCAACATCGCAGATATGGATGTAGGCACCGGCCCGAGTGGAGCGGCGGCCCTAATGGTTCTTTCACTCGCCGAGATTGTTCCGGATTCAGTCGTTGACGCACTACGCGCTGAGCCAGGGGTTGTCGATGCCCGGGCAATCGAATTCTCCTGAGAGCACCAGCTAAATAAGCCTATTTATGCTTTAGCACTGACTAGGGCTGCTCCGCACCATTCTGGCGAAGTAGATCTCTAATCTCGGTTAGTACCTCGAGTTCGGTGGGATCGGCTGCTTGCTCCTCCGGAGAGCGGAAGTTGCGCAGTTTTTCATATGCCTGTACGACCACAAACAGGGTCGCAGCGATAATCAAGAAGTTGAGAACTGCGTTGATAAAGAGCCCGTAATGAATGACCCCGCTCCCAAGCGTAAGAGTTAGGTCATCGAATGATGGCTTTCCAAAGATCGCCCCTACTAAGGGCATCACAATGTCGTTCACGATGCTCTCAACTAGGGATTTAAATGCGAGGCCGATTACGAATGCAACAGCAACCGTCACCAAATCGCCCTGCATTACGAACTTCTTAAAGTCTGACTAGATGTTCTTCATGTTGGGTTCCCCTACCTCATCTGTTGGGTTCTTCTTGGTTGTCCTCTTGCGGTTAGTACCGAAATCGGCCCCGACGCGTTCAAGTACGCTTAGTCTGTGTTTGGTTTATCCTAAGTCTGTTTAATCAAAACTTTAAGGATTGCAATGGTAGGGAATGCTCACCCAGGAATCTTGTTTAACCCGCATGCCTATGAGGCCAGCGAACTTGATGTCGCTTCACGCTCCCTAATGGAGTCGACCATCACGTACTTCGAGTCGCTCGGTAAGAAGCGCATTACGTCAGAGGACAACGCCGGGGTTTGGTATGCAGATTTCTGTAACTTCCTCGCCGAGTCCGGGGCCTTCGCCACGCTTATGACACCGGCTGGATACGGAGCGGAGGACTCTCGCTGGGATACGTGGCGGAACTGTCACTTCAATGAAATTTCGGCGTTCTATAGCCTCGGCTATTGGTATGCGTGGCAGGTATCGATGCTCGGTCTGGGCCCTATCTGGATGGGGGAGAACGAAGTAGCGAAAATGCGCACGGCTGAGTTACTGCGCGACGGGGGCATCTTTGCATTTGGCCTCTCCGAGCAGACTCATGGCGCCGATATCTACTCAAGCGAGATGACGCTCACACCCAATGGCGATGGAACCTATAGCGCTAGCGGAAGTAAGTACTACATTGGCAACGGCAACGAGGCCGCGCTGGTATCAGTCTTCGGAAAGATTGCGAATGACGACCCGGATGCCGGTGTTGAGTACGTTTTCTTTGTTGTCAACTCTAAGCACAGCGCCTATGAGCTAGAGAAGAACACTATTCATTCTCCGATGTATGTATCGGCCTTCACGCTCCACGAATATCCGATCACAGACGCCGATGTATTGGTGCGCGGAGCCGAGGCTTGGAACGTCGCGCTCAACACGATCAATGTATGTAAATACAACCTCGGATGGGCATCCATTGGAATATGCACCCACGCTTTATATGAAGCTATAAATCATGCTGGCCACCGCAGCCTCTATGGAGGCTTAGTCACTGATTTTGGTCATGTGCGTCAACTATTCGTAGACGCCTATGCACGCCTCACTGCGATGAAACTCTTTGCGATGCGTGCAAATGACTATATGCGAAGCGCCTCGGATGAAGACCGTCGCTACCTTCTATATAACCCACTTGTGAAGATGAAAGTAACGACCGAGGGCGAGCATGTTGTCAACGCTCTCTGGGATGTAATCGCCGCTAAGGGCTTTGAGGCGGATACATACTTCCAGATGGCTGCACGCCACATTCGTGCACTGCCAAAGCTCGAAGGAACTGTGCATGTCAACATCGCGTTAATCGTCAAATTCATGGCTAACTATTTCTTCGCACCTCAGGAGTATCCAGATATCCCTATGCGAAGAGACGCAACGAACGACACTTATCTCTTCGAGCAGGCGCCAACGCGAGGGCTGGGGAAGATTTGTTTCCACGACTGGGAGAAGACCTTTAACAAGTTCGACTCGCTAAATATCTCTATCTTCTGCAGTCAGGTTTTGATTCTCCGCTCAATGCTTGAGGAGGCAGGCCCTGAGGGCTCCCAGGCGCGTGACATCGATTTCTTGCTTGCGCTTGGAGAACTCTTCTCACTAGTTGTTTACGCTCAACTAATACTTGAGAATGTCGAGTTGATGGGGATTAGCGAGGAAGTAACAGAGCAGATGTTCGATGTATTCGTTCGCGACTTCTCCGCGTATGCAACGCGTCTCCACGGAATTTCTGGAGCGACTGAGCGCCAGGCTGAGTTTGCGCTTGCGATGGTTAAGCGTCCAAATGCCGATGCAGAGAGATTCAATGCGGTCTGGGAAGAGGTCTCAGGGCTAATGGATACTTACGAACTCGCGCCCTAAACGTCTCGCGTATTAACGCTTGGCTGGGCGTAGTCCGTCTGCCTCGGCTGCCTCTGCATCTCGATAGCAACGATCAGCGGAGGTGCGCTCATACGATGCACCTTCGGGGGAGTGAAAAATTTCACTTGAGTGCTTTGCTTTGATTGGATAGTTGACCGGGCAGGCACCATCAACTGCTGGGACCCAGGCGGCAGATTTGGATTCATTAGTCGTGGAGGAGCGCTCCTGATCTGGAGCCTGCTTGCGAGGAAATAGCGGAACTGCAGGGGGAATTTCGGCTGGCTCACTGGCTGGATTGAGGAGTCTCCATACCCCCGCTCCTGCTGCTACTGCGGTAGCGAATCCGATTAGTCGCCCTATGAAACCAAGAAGTCTGCGCATGGGGATGGATCTTCGCGCGTTTTAAGGGTTCCGTGCTTAGCGAACTCTCTGGTAGGGTCTAAAACATCATGAAATCCACAGGATCAATCTCCACCAACACCAGCCTCCTACTTACGTAGCGGTGGGCGCCTCCTAGGTGCTCACCGATGCCTCCTCGTGCCCTTAGGGCCGGGGGGGTTTTTTGTTGGCCTACTGAGGCCGGCATAACGAAAACCGTCATAACCAAGACCGATATAACCAAGACCCATATAACCAAGACCCATATAACCAAGACCCAAGACCCGAGTAAAAGGATGAACCCCATGGACAGGGTGAAGATTTTCGATACGACCCTTAGAGACGGCGAGCAGAGCCCGGGTATCTCACTCGATACTGGTGAGAAGCTTGAGATCGCTGAGCAACTGGCGCGCCTTGGTGTCGACATCATTGAGGCAGGCTTTCCAATCGCTAGCGATGGCGACTTTGAGTCGGTTGAGGCCATCGCTAAACAAGTACAGGGCCCCACGATCGCCGCTCTCTCTCGCACTGCTTTTAAAGATATCGACCGTGCATGGGAAGCAGTACGCCACGCCAAGAGCAATCGAATCCATGTATTCATCGCAACCTCTGAGATTCACATGGCCAAGAAACTGCGCATGACACGTGACCAAGTAAAGGTTGAGGCGGCAGCGGGTATTGCACGTGCTGCGAGCTACACCGGTGACGTCGAGTTCTCTCCCGAGGATGGATTTAGGTCTGATCCAGAGTTCATGGTCGAGGTATGTCAAATCGCTGTAGATAACGGAGCGACCACCCTGAACATCCCAGACACTGTTGGTTATGCAATGCCTGGCGACTACGGAGCATTGATTGCCTATGTAATCGAGAATGTGAAGGGCGACTACGTCGTCTCAACCCATTGCCATGACGACCTTGGCCTCGCTGTTGCAAACTCCCTCTCTGGGGTGCTCAATGGAGCGCGACAGGTTGAGTGTGCAATCAACGGGCTCGGTGAGCGTGCCGGTAACGCAGCACTAGAAGAGGTAGTGATGGCGATGCGAACTCGCGATGACCACTTTGGTGGGCTCACGACCGGTATCCAGACAGCTGAGTTGGCTCGTACATCTCGCCTTGTATCTCGCCTTACGGGCTATCCAGTGCAGTACAACAAGGCAGTTGTGGGGCGCAATGCGTTCGCGCATGAGAGCGGTATTCATCAGCACGGAGTTCTCGAGGACCGCAATACATACGAGATTATTGATGCACGAGAAGTTGGACAGGAGGCCGCACAAATTGTGCTCGGTAAGCACTCTGGTCGCCACGCCTTCGCTGAGACACTCTCGACCATGGGTCTGCGGATCCAAGGCGATGCGCTTAATCAAGCCTTTACGCGATTCAAAGAACTTGCAGACCGTAAGGTGCAGATTACTGATGC
>CAMDSG010000055.1 GCA_945907055.1 Bifidobacterium breve
TCAACTGTGCGCTTCTCTTGTCCACGCAGAATTGTCTCAACCTCTTCGTCGATAACCCTTGCTGTCTCGTCGGAGTAGTCGCGTGTGTGCACAAGATCTTCGCCGAGGAAAACAGCGCCCTGCGCGCCCCAAGCCATAGGGCCTATGCGGTCGGACATGCCCCACTCGCGCACCATGCGCCGCGCAATCTCGGTACCTCGAACCAAGTCGTTCTGGGCCCCCGTTGATTGGCTGTCATATACGTTCATCTCGGCTACGCGCCCTCCAAGGAGCACGCAGAGCATGTCCTGTAAGAAGTTCTTGTCGTGGGAGTAACGCTCCTCCTCGGGGAGTTGCTGTGTCATACCGAGCGCCATCCCCGTCGGGAGAATCGTCACCTTATGGACCGGGTCTGCGTGCTCCAGCACATAGGCCGCTAGTGCATGCCCTGCCTCGTGAACGGCAGTGTGCTCTTTCTCCAGGTCGTTCATTACAACTGTGGGGCGCTTAAGACCCATAAGTACGCGGTCTCGAGCATCCTCGAAGTCGATTGCATGTACCGACTTCTCTCCTCTGCGCACGGCGAAGAGGGCGGCCTCATTGACCAAGTTGGCTAGGTCGGCACCAGACATTCCTGGAGTCCCTCTCCCTACCACTGCAATATCGACATCACTAGAAATCTTCTTGGCGCGGAAGTGGACCTTGAGAATATCGACGCGCTCGCCGAGTGTGGGGAGAGGCACCATGATCTGGCGATCGAAGCGGCCCGGGCGAAGTAGAGCGGGGTCAAGAACATCAGGTCGGTTGGTTGCCGCCATCATGACAATGCCTTCGGAGGCCTCGAAGCCATCCATCTCAGCGAGCATTTGGTTAAGCGTCTGCTCGCGCTCGTCATGACCACCGCCGACACCAGCGCCGCGCTTGCGACCTATCGAGTCGATCTCGTCTACGAAGATAATGGCAGGGGCTTGCTTGCGCGCTGTCTGGAATAGATCGCGAACGCGCGCTGCACCCACACCGACAAACATCTCCATGAAGTCCGAACCTGTGATCGCTATAAATGGCACACCTGCTTCGCCGGCCACTGCACGCGCTATTAGGGTTTTACCGGTTCCAGGAGGGCCCACAAGTAGGACACCGCGAGGAATGCGCGCCCCAATCTCAGTAAATTTAGCTGGGTGCTTCAGGAAGTCGACAACCTCTGAAATCTCTTGTTTTACAGGGTCGTACCCTGCTACATCAGCGAAGGTGGTAGTGGGATTATCGGAGTCGTAGACCTTGGCTCGGCTGCGCCCGATACTCATCATTGAGCCCATCTGTCCCTGAGCGCGGCGGTTCATCCAGACGAAGAATCCGATAATAAGGAGAACGGGAAGCAGGTAAATAATTGCCTGCAAGAACGCGTTGGAGGACTGACGCTTGTAGGTGTAGTCAACGCCCTCTTCCTCCATCTGTCGTACTACGGAGTCGGGGAACGCATCGTTTGGTCCGCTACTTGTAAACACCTCGGCGCCGTCTTGCTTAGCGCTCCCGGACTTCGTGAACTCTCCGTTCATCGAACCTGTTGCGGGATCGAGGGAGACTGACTTGATTCGCCCCTGGCCTACATAGTTTGAGAACTCGGAGTAGGTGATGGTTGCACTTGGCTTGGAATTGCTATCACCGAGATTGAGAGCGAGGAACGCGGTTATGACAATGCCGATTAGGAGGAAGGGCAGCCAGCGTGGGCGCGCCTTGGAGGATGCTGGCTTGCTCGTGCTTTTTCCTGCTCCCTTGTCCTGCTTCGTATCGGCCTTCTTCTCGCTCTCGCCGGACTTAGGGGTCTTGCGGCTTAGAGATGGGGGCTTCATCGGCATAGGTGTGTCTCCGTGCTATTAAAGATGCTCTGCATCAGATTCGTGACCAAGCCCCTATCGTAGGCACCGACAGGGACTTAATTGCCTTCGGGCCTACGATCAGGGAGATATGAGCGCCATCGCACCTAATGCAAAGCCAGCATCCGGCATACCTAACTCACCGAGTGTTCGATGGGGCTTAGGCGATGCCATCTGGGTCTGGCTGGCGGCGCTGGCTGTAACCCTCTTTGGCGGAGCTGCCTTTGCTGCCCTTCGAGGTGCTCTGGGTGGCAGTGGGTCAAGCGGTGATCCTCTCGCCGATATCTGGGACCTTGTATTTGCTTCGTTGATTCAGAATGCCGCGATAGTTGGTTTCATCATCGTCGTATCCCATTTGAAGGGCGTCGGCTCCCTTCGTAGAGACTTTGGTCTTCGCCTGCGGATGCTCGACTGGTGGTGGCTACCCGTGGGTTCCGTAATCTCGGTGGGCTCCGCCATTTTACTGGACCCCATCCTTCATTTCATGGGTAAACCGCCGACGCAGGCCGTTGTGACGATCATCGACAAGAGCAGCGGCGTCGGTGCATTATTTGCGGCTCTCTCAGTCGCCATCGCTGCTCCTATCGCCGAGGAGTTGCTCTTCAGAGGGCTTGTTCTGCGCTCTCTCCAGCGGCGATACCGACCGGCAGTGGCGATTGCTGTTACCTCCGTCATATTCGCAGTCGTTCATCCGTTGCTAGATCCGAAGGCCATTCTTGCTGTGGTGCCTCTGCTCATACTCTCTGTGGTCTCTGGGATACAGGCGGCACGCAGCGGTAACCTCTCGCGATCAATCTGGCTTCACATGGGTTTCAATGCGATTACCGCCGCCGGGCTTCTCCTCAATTAGCGACGCTGTTGAGAGCGTTCGGCCTTCCGTGGTCGTTAAATGAGGCCGCAGTTAGGGCTTAGTGCCCCTTGTCGCCGTCGGTCAGAGGCGTTTTAGGGCTTTTAGAGATTTTTTTGTTGGCGACTTCAGGTATTAGGGCCTAGATGCCGATACCTGAACTGCTCCTAGAGAGCACCTATCGAATCGCCTACAAGGAGAACCAAATGCTCTGCACTAACTGCAATAAAAAGAACGTAATTGAGATCCGTATGACTGTTGGCGGAGAGAGTCTCGCCTTCCACCGTTGCGGAAGTTGCGACGCCAAGGCATGGACCTCTGGAGAGGCAACTATTGAACTCGGGCGAGTCTTAGAACTTGCACGCCCGGCACGGGTCTAGTCCGAGGGGTTTTAGACCCACAGGCTCTGGGCACTAGCGCTCTATTCATTTAGGTATTCCTTTAGAGTTCACGCGCACAGCACGGCTTAAATGAGTGAGATAATGCCGCCCTTGAGTAACTCCGTAATTCCTCCCGTTCCTGAGTCCCGGGCTCGACGTGTCTCGGCGCCTTCTTCAATTGATGACCCAAGCAGGAGTACTCAGACTCGCGACTGGGGATCCATCCTCTCAGCGTTAGTAGTAGCTGCAAGTTGCCTGACGGTGCTTGCTGCGCTGCATCCAGAGCTGCTCATCAAATCAACGACCGCCGCTGGCGGCGACATGGGTGCCCACGTCTGGTTCCCGGCATATCTGCGCGATCACCTTCTTGGTCAATTCCGTGTAGCGGGGTGGGCGCCTGATTGGTTCGCTGGATTCCCTGCCGGTCAGTTCTACTTCCCCCTCCCTGCGTTGACTGTCGTGTTCTTGGATATTGTAATGCCGTCCAACGTTGCTTTTAAACTTGTAAGCGTCATCGGTGTTGTCATGATGCCCGCAGCCGCGTACGCGTTTGGGCGCGGCTTGCGCGCTCCACGGCCAACCCCCACTCTCTTCTCGCTGGCGACTGTGCTCTTCTTGTTCTTCAAGGGCGCAAGCGGCACTGGTCCGAATATTCAGACCATTGCCTTTAATCAAGGCATCATGGGCGGGACACTGCGAAGCACGCTCGCTGGAGAGTTTTCTTTCTCAATTGCAATCGCTCTCGCATTGGTATTTCTTGGGGCCTTTGCATCGGCGCTCAATCGAAGAACTCGCGCGTGGATTCCAGTGCTGCTCCTGGCAGCGACTGTCATCAGCCACATTGTCGTTGCAATATTTGCAGTCGTTGCAGCTTTGGTTATCTGGGCAACTGCGAAGCGGCCACTTAAATCATTTGGGCTATCCGCTGCAATTGGTGGAGCAGGTGCACTGCTAACAGCCTTCTGGACTCTTCCTCTCCTCGCGACCTTTGGATATACCGCAAACATGCGCTACGAGAAGATCACTGATTATTGGGTGTACCTATTTCCGCGTGAAGGATCTTGGGTAGGTCCGTTCCCTCCGTTCGCTTGGTGCTTGCTCTCTCTCGCAGCGATTGGCGCTATCTCTGGAGCCGTTCTACGTAGGCGCTCAACTATCGCAATTACTGTGATCACAGTCGTCTTCGGGTTTGTTTTCATTCTCTGGCCAGAGCTCCACGCGTGGAATCTCAGGTTTCTGCCATTTTGGTACTTCGGGCTTGGACTCCTAGCGGCATGTGCCGTCGGCGAGGGAGTTAGAGCGTTAGCGGAGGCTGCCCCTAGGTTCATTCCTTCACAGCAGGACGCGAAGTTTGTGACAGCGGTTGTCATGTCGTCGCTTCTAATTGCCATCTCCGTATTTACACTCGCTCGCGCCTTTAGTACACGCGGTTTTCTAGATTTTTGGGCTGAGTGGAACTACTCAGGGTATGAGGACACGCGCGCCGAAGCCACACGCGCAAAAGCCTGGCCCGAGTTCGAGGCACTCATCAATGAGATGAACAGCCTCCCTGCAGGGCGCGCAGTATGGGAGGGCGGTGGTTCTCTCGATAATTACGGGACTCCACTTGCACTTGAGTTGCTGCCGTACTTCA
This sequence comes from Bifidobacterium breve, assembly GCA_945907055.1. Classification (GTDB taxonomy): domain Bacteria; phylum Actinomycetota; class Acidimicrobiia; order IMCC26256; family IMCC26256; genus IMCC26256. Next base: position 4,714 of record CAMDSG010000055.1, read on the forward strand.
CTAAAGGTCGAATTCAATCTGTTGAGGGGCTTTACTTTGAGTCCGCTGCAACTACTCCCTACCACTTCATGGGTGTGAGCCCTATCTCCGGGCCAGCGAATGCATCGAACCCAGTACGAGGGCTTGATTATCGCAACATCGAAGATTTCAGTCTCGGTGTGCGGTGGATGCAGGTGATGGGGGAGGATTATTACCTCGCTTACTCGGACGCAGCATTAGCGGCTGCAGCGGCTGATCAGCGATTGACGCTCTTAGCCACAACAAAGGACACCGATGGTCAGGAGCCAAAAGGCTGGAGTATTTATCGCGTCTCTGGGAGTCGACTCGTTGAGGGGTTGAGTGCTGAGCCAGTTGTTACTGAGGCGAGTGCTGGCAAGCAGAGCGACTGCTTCGATCGAGAGCCTGTAGAGGGGGTCCGTTCACCAAAGCTTGAGGCTTGGGAATGCATGAGCGTTGGTTGGTTCAACGACCCGAGTGCCCTCGACCGGCCGTTAGTGGTAGATGGCCCTGAGTCCTGGGTGCGTGAAGCAGACCCGGTTGTCGCTCGGTTAATGGAGCGCAAGGGATTGCCAAAAGTCGAGGTTACAAAACTAAAGCGGAGTGACAATTCAATCTCGTTCCATGTATCGCGTGTTGGAGTGCCAGTCATAGTTCGCGAGTCGTATTACCCGAACTGGAGAGCCAGCGGTGCTGATGGTCCTTATCGCACTACGCCGAACTTCATGGTGGTGATTCCAACTTCAAAGGATGTGACACTCTCGTACGCGCGCTCAGGTCCAGAGTGGATCGGATTTCTTTTGAGCCTCTTGGGCATTGTTGGCGTAGTGCTAATTGCTCGCCGCTGGCCGGTGCTTGAGGAGCCAGATTTGATGGATGTATACGGAGAAATAGAACCAGCGGCAGATGCACCGGAGATGTATGACCCATTTCTGCATGGGGGAGAAGAGTTCGACGACGTGCTCGCTCTAGTCTCGGCTCTTCGCACCGCTGGTTATTCGTCAGAGGCCTCTCTCCTCTCACGCTCGCGGCGAGGACCTAGGGCGGAAGCGGGGGTGGCTCTGGCCTCCGCCCTCGAGAGAATTCTTCGGATTGAAGGCTTAGATCCTGAGATTAGGGCCAGGTCTGAGGCTCTCGCTCTAATTTTTGACGGTGCGTGACAACCCTTAATTAGCCCAAATGTGGCGCCCCCAATCAGTGGTTAGCGGTTCCCCGATTAGTATCCAACGTCCCGCCCACAGGGGCGGTTGAGGACCAGAGGCCCCCAGTGCCCGATTCGCTTGACACAATCTTTAAGGCCTACGACGTCCGCGGTGTTTATCCGACGGAGATTGATGAGGCTATTGCTCATCGCATAGGTAATGCATTCGTGGCATTTACCGGCGCATCGACAGTTGTAGTTGGCCACGATATGCGACCGTCATCGATCCCACTTAGCCGCGCATTTATTGAAGGAGCCATCCTCGCAGGCGCGGATGTTATTGACATCGGGCTCGCCTCCACCGACATGGTTTATTTCGCCTCGGGACTCCTTGATGCTCCGGCCGCACAATTTACGGCGAGTCACAACCCCGCGCAGTACAACGGCATCAAGATGTGTAGAGCCTCAGCGGGTCCTATTGGTGAAGATACAGGGCTTGTTCAAATTAAGGAAGCGGTTGCAGGAGGATTAGTAGAACGCGCAGAAGAGCCGGGGAGAGTCTCGCAGCGTGGGCTTCTAGACGAGTTTGCCGATCACGTTCGATCCTTTATCCAAGAGCCTGAGAAACTGCGCCCGTTGGTCGTAGTAGCGGACACCGCAAACGGCATGGGTGGATTAGTCGTACCAGCGGTATTTGAGAAACTTCCGTTTGATCTGACAATTCTCTACGTGGAGTTAGACGGAACCTTCCCGAATCATCCTGCGGACCCAATTCAGCCAGAGAATCTTGTAGATCTCCAGCGAGCAGTGCTGAAACACGGAGCCGATATTGGACTCGCTTTCGATGGTGATGCAGATCGCGTATTTGTTGTGGATAACAATGCCGACCCAGTCTCCGGCTCTCTGACCACCGCGATGGTTGCAAAGTCGATACTCCAGGCCTCGGGCCCAGGGGAGAAGGTCGTACACAACCTCATCTGCTCTAAGTCGGTTGCAGAGATTGTGACAGAGATGGGCTGCGAGCCGATTAGGTCGCGGGTCGGGCATTCATTTATCAAGCAAGTTATGTCTGAGACTGGCGCAATATTTGGTGGAGAGCACTCGGGTCACTATTACTTCCGGGATAACTGGCGCGCCGACTCCGGACTCATCGCTGCAGTAGTGATCCTTGAGGAACTCAGTCGGGCAAATGCGCCTCTCTCTGAGCTCCGCACTCCATTCGAGAGATACGCAGCCTCAGGGGAGATCAACTCAACTGTCGCGGATCCAAAGGCTGTTATCGAACGTGTCTCTGAATTATTTGCCGAACAGTTTGTGGATGCCAAACAAGATCGTCTCGACGGGCTTACCGTTGACCTCGGCGACTGGTGGTTTAATCTGCGCGCAAGTAATACGGAGCCTTTACTGCGTCTCAACCTTGAGGCTGCCGATGACTCGGCCTGCGAAGAGCGCACAGGTCAGGTCTTGGCCATAATCCGGGAGCAGACCTAGTTATAAAACGAAGCGAAGAGGGCACAGGCCTTACTGAGCCGAGGTAGTTTTACCCACAGAAACCAATACTCGAGGAGCAATACCATGGCACTAGACCCGCAATTACTAGAGATTCTCGCCTGCCCTGAGGATAAAGGTCCGCTGCTTTACTTCGCGGATGAGTCTTCGCTAATTAATCCTCGTCTCAGCAGGAGATACACAGTGCGCGAGGACATCCCCATCATGCTTGTAGAGGAGAGCGAGACGATTAGTGACTCTGAGCTTGCTCGCCTCCTTGCCAAGGCCGAGGCTGAGGGTATTACCCCAACATTTGGAGCCTGAAAATAGTGGGGCTCGATTCGCTCAATTTCTTGGAGGCTGTGCGCGGACTGCCTGAGCAGATCGCAGATGCGCACGTAGCCGCTCGTGACGCACTTCGAGGCGCTTCGCTTCCTGCGCCCGTTGACCTGACGAGCATCGCGGTACTTGGAATGGGTGGGAGTGGAATCTCGGGCGATGTCCTTGCCTCCGTGGGGAGCAATGAACTCTCGCTCCCCGTGTTAGTTCATAAGCAAATCCGAACGCCTGCCTACATTGGCGAGCGAACGCTTGTTTTCGCTGTTTCCTACTCAGGAGAGACAGAGGAGACCGTGTCCATGACGCGCGGTGCAATCGCAGCAGGGGCAAGAGTTGTAGTGGTGTCGAGTGGAGGCGAACTCGTCCGCATGGCCAATGAGTCGGGTGCGCTTCACCTCTCTTGCCCATCTGGTTTTATGCCGCGTGCTGCAATCGGTGCCCTAGTGGCACCGATACTCAGCACGCTCGGAGCAATTGGATTGCTCACGAATGTGGATGATGACCTGATCTCAGCGCGCGACCAACTTGGAGTTCGCCGTGACGCTTGCGCCCCCGAGGTTGCAGCTCCAGAGAATATTGCAAGAGAACTAGCGCGCAATATTGGCGGAACCTTCCCGGTCATATATGGCGGAGGAGCCATCGGTTCTGTTGCTGCGATGAGATGGAAATGCGACATCAATGAGAATGCAAAGGCACCTGCCTTCTGGGCTGCGTACCCCGAGCTCGATCACAATGAGATCTGCGCATGGGGGCAGCACGGAGACGTCACCCGGCAGGTCATCTCAATGATCGAACTGCGTCATGGTTACGAACATGATCGCCTCTCGCAGCGAATAGAAGTGACGCGCGACATAGTTAGCGAGGCGGTGCACCAGGTGCTCGAGGTGCGCGCTAGTGGTAGCGGTCGCTTGGCACAGCTGCTCGACCTTATGTACGTGGGGGATTGGGTATCCGTCTACATGGCAATCAACGCTGGGGTGGATCCAGGGCCTATCGAGGCAATCGCAACTCTGAAGGGCATTCTGGGTGCCACGGCGGGGTAGTATGTAATTCTGGTCGGGCCCAAAAGTGGCTGTCACCCGGTGATCTGGGCCGACTCCATCCGAGTAGCGCCAACCTGTCTCGATAGACGGCTATCTAATGGTTCCTGTATTGGTACCTGTAAATAGATTCTTGATAGATGAAGTAGCGCCCTTCAACATGGAGACGAAATGACAGCCATTAAAGAAACATCTAATCCTGCAACAAACGCAACTGCCCGTGTCCTCTCTCCTGAAGACTTCAGGGTCGCAGATCTGAGCCTCGCTGTATTCGGTCGCAAAGAGATTGATCTCGCCGAGCATGAGATGCCTGGCCTCGTCTCGCTGCGTTCCCGTTACGCAGAGTCGCAGCCACTAAAGGGTGCACGCATTACCGGTTCACTCCACATGACGATTCAGACCGCAGTGCTAATCGAGACCCTCGTAGACCTTGGTGCAGAGGTTCGATGGGCTTCCTGCAACATCTTCTCTACCCAAGACCACGCCGCCGCTGCAATTGCAGTCGGGCGCGGTGGTTCTCCTGAGAAGCCAATCGGTGTTCCGGTATTCGCATGGAAGGGCGAGAGCCTCGAGGAGTACTGGTGGTGCACAGACCGCGCACTCTCATGGGGTGAGGGAACCGGCCCCAACATGCTTCTCGATGACGGCGGAGATGCAACTCTTCTAATTCACAAAGGCGTCGAGTTTGAGAAGGCCGGTGTAGTTCCGGATCCATCTACGGCTGACAACGAGGAATTTGCAGTGATCCTTGGGTTGCTTGCAAAGATCTTGGTTGAGACACCAAACCGTTGGCACGAAGTTGCAGCCGAGATGATCGGTGTAACTGAGGAGACAACTACCGGAGTGCACCGCCTCTATCAGATGGAGGAGACGAACCGCCTCCTCTTCCCTGCTATCAACGTAAATGACTCCGTTACAAAGTCCAAGTTCGACAACCTATACGGATGCCGTCACTCTCTTATTGACGGAATCGCACGCGCTACCGACGTAATGATCGCCGGCAAGGTCTGTGTAGTTGCTGGTTACGGAGACGTCGGCAAAGGCTC
>CAMDSG010000056.1 GCA_945907055.1 Bifidobacterium breve
ATGCATACCTCCTATTGGCCCAACGGATACGAAGGCGGTCCCCCCGGAATGGACGGAACAAGTGTCTCGCTCATTCGTGGACTCCTTGATGGAGTAAATCGCCGATATGCAATGCGCGATTATCCCGATGCGGCCAACGCCTTAACTCCGGTAGACGAGGTGCATCTCTTTGAGAAGATCGCATTCCTTAGAAAACCGAGAGCGTAGATAAGTGAACTCAGCGATTCCACAGATTCCGGACTCTCCACCGCCTGAGTGGCGCTATCGACGCGCACTGCGCGTCGGCACTTCTCTTCGCGAACTTGGTAGATCACGCCACATCATTAGCGGCTTAGTAGTGCGCCAAGTGAGGTCGCAATACAGTCAGCAGGTCTTAGGCCTCGCCTGGGCAGTACTAGCGCCACTTGCGCAGATGCTCGTGTTCACGTTTCTCCTAAATCGCGTCGGTAACGCCACATTTAGTACCGGCGGCGTACCCCGCCCTCTATTCCTATATGTAGGCCTCACCGCTTGGTCTTTCTTCTCGAGCTCTGTATCAAGCGCTGGGTCTAGCCTCGTTGGAAACCCTCTACTTAATAAGGTCTACGCCCCTCGCGAAGTGTTCCCGCTATCGCAGGTCTGCTCGTCGGGGGTCGACGCGATCGCGTCTACCGCTCTGCTCCCTCTTCTCTTCCTCGTTGCGGGGCGGTGGCCATCGAGCACCTTCTACTGGTTCCCGGTGCTTGTACTAATTCTCGTTACAGCAACGGTTGCAATTGCCCTCGCAGTATCTGCAGTTACCGTCTACGTGCGCGATCTCCGAAGTGGTCTGCCCCTCATACTGCAACTCGGGCTATTCCTTACGCCGATTCTCTACCCAGTTTCTCAAATTCCAGAGCAGTTTCGAGCGCTCTCAATGGCGATAAACCCCATTGCAGGTGTCGTTGACGGACTGCGCGCATGCCTCTTCTATAACCAAGCACCAGACCCGACCTATACCCTCCTCGCAGCGGGATCATCAGTGATTTATCTAGTCGGCGGTTTCCTCTTGTTTAAGCGCCTAGAGACAGGATTCGCCGATGTCTCCTGAGGGCACCGTAACTATCGATCATGTCTGGAAGCGTTTCCGCAGCGATAGAGGCCGGCGACTACTACGCGACCACGTTTCGCGTCTCGGTCGTCGCGTCTCAGGGCGTGAGGATGCAGATCAGTGGCGCTGGGTACTGCGCGAGATCGACTTCAAGATTGAGCCCGGAGAATCCGTCGGGTTTGTTGGCTCTAACGGAGCAGGTAAATCAACGCTCCTAAAAATCATCTCAGGAGTCATGTTCCCGCATACAGGGAGAGTGGCTGTTGAGGGGCGAATAGGGGCTTTGATCGAAGTTGCAAGCGGGATACACCCAGAGCTAACCGGCAAGGAGAACATCAGCGTATTCGGGACACTTCTGGGCCTAGGGAAATCAGAGTTAGGGCGTAAGTACGACGAGATCGTCGCCTTTGCAGAGCTCGAGGATGCAATCAACAGGCAAGTGAAGTTCTACTCCAGCGGGATGAAGACGCGACTTGGTTTTGCGATTGCGGCTTTTCTAGAGCCGAGTGTGCTCATTGTCGATGAGGTTCTCGCTGTAGGCGACCAGATGTTCCAGCAGAAATGTCTTGACCGCATGCGCACAGTTCTGCACTCCGGCACCACCCTCCTCCTCGTCTCGCACGACCTAGCTGCTGTCGGGGCGACTGCAAGCAGGGCAATTTGGCTCGCCGATGGCACGATGCAGGCCGATGGCCCCGTCGATGAAGTGCTGGCCGGGTACCGCACTGCAATTGAGAAGGAGGCTGCATCCAAGATTGAATTGGAGGGCGAGATTCGAATCTCCAACTTCACTACTTTTGGTGGAAGCGGCGGCGCTATTACAACCTCTGGTCCTTGCTCTGTGAGCTTCGATGTAACAGCGCCGCAGGGAAAGCACGCAAACTTTTTTATAGGGGTGAGCCAAGGCGCAGCTACACCAATTTTTGCTGTGCGCAAGGAGGGAATCCGCGTCTCTGAAGGAGAGACCCACGTAGCAGTTGACTTCGCAGGCATTCCATTACCGGCGGGCGGCTACTTCATTTGGTTTGCAGCTTTTGAGGTTAAGACCGGGCGCGAGATAACTCCTTGGCAACCTATTGGACCACTATTGGTCGAGGGCGGAAGACTCCTTGACGCAACCCCCAAGGCCATTGTTCGACTCTCACCAGTTTTTGTTGAGGCCCAATGGACAGTAAGTGACTGAGGTCCCCAGATTGGCCCAGTCTCCGAACCAGTCTCCCAACCAGCCTCTCGTCTCGATCATTGTTCCTGCTTTCAACGCGCAGGAGTACTTAGCGGAGACCATCGACTCGGTTATTGCGCAGACATACCGCCCTCTAGAGATAATCGTTGTCGACGATGGCTCCACAGATGAGACTGTCAAAATTGCTCGCGCCTATGGGGACCCAGTTGTCGTCATCGAACAAGAAAACCGCGGGCCAGCGGGGGCACGCAATACAGGTTTCGCGGCAGCTCGCGGCGCAATCATCGCCCTGCTTGATGCCGACGACCAGTGGATGCCGAGTCGCTTAGAGCGATGCGTCGAGGTACTTCAGTCGGATCCCCAGATTGGATTTGTGACTACCGATGCGTTCCTAATTGAGGAGGGTCAGCGAACCGGCAAGCGCTACTACGGCGGCTACCAGCGCTACCCATTCCCAGACCGTGCTAGCCAGCTCGAAGAGATCGCAAAGAGAAACTTTGTATTTGTGTCAGCAGTCTTCGATCGACGTTTATTAGACCTCGTTGGCGGGCGTCTCGACGAACGCCTTTGGGGCACTGAAGACTACGACCTCTGGACACGCTTCGTACTTGCGGGCGCAGCAGCCGAATTGATCCCTGAGCCATTGGCTTGGTACCGAATCCGCTCCGATAGCGTGAGCCGAGCACGTGAGCGCCAGTGGAAGGCGCATCTATCGGTGTTAGAGATGCATCTACCAACTCTCTGGCTACTAGGAGCACATGGGCGCCCTCAAGATGCCGCTGACATTGGAATATCTCTAGCTCGCCGCGGCGAGCGGAGAATGGCTACTTGGTTCCTCTTCCACGCTTTAACAGACCCGGGGGCAAAAGTCTTGCAGCGAGCGCGTTTTCTGCTCCGCGGAGGTGCAGCGTTAGTAGCTGGCCAAAGTAGAGATGCAAAGGCCGAGGCAGCGACATGACGCCACCAGCCGAACTCGTCTTGCTAATCGGAGCGCCCAGATCTGGAACGACATGGCTACAACAAATGTTGGGCGCCCATCCATTAGTGGCGACTCCTCAAGAGACTGATCTATTCAGCAGATTTCTTCAACCGTTACTAGATTCATGGGAGCGTGAGACTCGCGGAGGGCAGGCAGGCATCGAGCAACGCAGATTCAAGGGCATGCATAGCGTGCTCACCGCGAGCGAGTTCGCTGCTACCGGAACCGACTTGGTCAGTCGCGTAGTCGCCAACGCATCAGCACTCAAACCTGGATCCGAGGTTGTCGTTGAGAAAACCCCATCCCACAGCCTCTGCGCGAGTTCTATCTCCCTCTTCGCCCCTAACGCAAAAATTATTCACCTAATTCGCGACGGACGCGATGTCGCTAGTTCGCTAGTCGCCTCTGGCAATAGTTGGGGCGGCTGGTGGGCGCCCAAGACCGTCACTCGCGCGAGTGAGGTCTGGAGTGAGCACACCAGAGGTGCGAGCGCCGCTGCAGGTAGCGACAACTACCTCGAGGTTAGGTATGAAGATATTCAATCCGACGGCGCATCAACGCTTGAGCGTGTCTTTGCCCATATTGGGATAGCGGCAACTATCCAGGACTGCGAAGGAATACTGAAGGCGTTTGCCCTAGACAAAATGACTCAGGGTGAGTCATCAATAGTCATCGGGGGCGAGTTCGCAGCGGCTGCAAGTCAGCGCAGCGAGCCGGTTGGATTCTTCGGCAAGGGTGGTAGCGGGTCGTGGCGCACTACATGGGGCAAGGCTGAACTACTCGCATTCAATGACACTGCCGGAGACCTCCTGGTGGAGCTTGGCTACGAAGAGTCAAGTGCCTGGGCTGGAACCCCGTCTCAAATCGCGAGCTTCAGACGTAAGACCCAGAGAAGTCAGCGGTTATACCAACGCACAGAGCGATTCTCGAGCGCTATGGATCGACTTATCCGCAAGCACCCTTAACAAAAATTGCTTTTAAACGGTCCGAGTACCCCCTCTGCATAGGCGATGATCTAACCCGTACAAAACCGCTAGAAACAGCCCGAGAAATAACGCAGGAGGAATTCAGATGAATCGGTGGGAAGCCTACGGGCGTCGGATCCGCGGATCTATAGCGCGAAACCTGCAGTCCGCTTCCGACGCGATAAGGCCGTCGCGATCGAGTACCGAATTGCGCCGCAGAGTTGGGGGGCTCTGGGATGAGATGGGCAGCCTGCAGCTCAACTTCCTGATTGAGCATGGCCTCACTCCCGAGTCCTACTTCATCGATGTTGGCTGCGGGGTCCTGCGAGCGGGGCGACATTTCGTCCGACACTTAGACGATGGGCATTACTGCGGCGTTGATATCGACGACGCCATGATCGCCGGGGGGATCGCCCAACTAAAAGAGGACAACCTTGAGAGTAAAGGTGCGCGCCTCCGGCAATCGACCACCTTCGAAGTTGATTTCGGTGAGAAATTTAATGTCGGTATCGCCCAGTCAGTCTTTACGCACCTCCCCATCAACTCAATTTGGCACTGCCTATCTAATGTGAGCGAAGTGCTTGCACCAAGTGGAGTCTTCTACGCCACGTTCTTCCGTGGCCCAGAAGGACCGGAGCGATTCACTCCGATTCAGCAGCCATGCCTTGAGGGACGAGTATCAGTACGGACCTTTGCAGACGAGAATCCGTATCACTACTCCCCGCAAGACTTTGCACGCATGTGCGAGAACCTGCCATTGGAGATTGAGGACATCGGAGACTGGGGACACCCTCGAGGGCAGCAGATGATGGCGTTTAAACGGACCTGAATATGACTTCAATCGTGATTCTAGGGATGCACCGGAGTGGCACATCTGCCATTACTCGCGCGCTCAACTTGCTCGGTGGAGAGCTTGGTCCCTCAGAAGACGTGGGGCAATACTGGGAGCGATCAGCAATGCGATCTCAGTGTGACTTACTCCTTGAGAAGTTTGACGGAGCATGGGATTGCCCTGGAGTTATGCCCTTAGGTTGGGAGGACTCTGAGAGCGTGCAGGTTGTGAGGGCGGGTGCAGCCTCAGCTATCTCAGAATATAGGGACCCAGCGGTGCTGCTCTGGAAAGACCCACGCGCATCATTGACTCTTCCCTTTTGGCGAGAGTATCTCGGCCCTGATCCGATTGCGATCATCGTCTATCGGCACCCTGAAGAGGTCTGGGCATCCTTGGATACGCGCAATGGATTCGGCCCTGGGCTCTCTTTTGCTCTTTGGGAGCGATACAACTCTGATGCTCTTCGTTACGCTGCCGGACTTCGCACAGTCGTATTTTCTTACTCTGAGTTAGTTAAGCAGCAGTCAGAGTTCATGACTCAGCTCGCAGCGACTCTTGGAGGATGGGGCGTCTCTCTGAAGGACCCTGCTACAACCGATATGGAGCTACGCGCAGATCAACAGCATCACCATGCTGCAGACCATTTCTCTCATCCAATCGCAACCCCGTCCCAGCAAGCACTCTTCGCCGCTCTTGAAGCCACTCGCGGAGTCCACGAGTCATTCTCTCCCCCAGCGACAATGGAGGCATCGCCATTGAGCCTTGAGCTCATAGATATGCGCAGGCAACTTCGCAAGAGTCGACGCGAACTCTGGCGAGCGCGCAGCGACTATCGCAGCCTCGCGGGATCGCGTCGCAAATTATTCTCACTAATCATGCATCCAGCACGTACGAGCAGCGATGAAAAGTTTATGGAGAACGATGGCAACGCCATCGACGCTCCACCAAGGTCGCAGGCGATATGAGCTCCGATAACTCTCTGCCCGAACCCAAGATTGTCATCACGGGGACCGGGCGATCTGGCACGACTCTCCTCGTTCAAATCCTTACCGACCTCGGCCTCGATACCGGATTCACATCGGAGACCCCTATCGACGAGACCACTCATGCGGGCTTGGAGACGCGACTCGATTCGCCGACTGCCCCTCGAATTGTGAAGAGCCCAAACCTGAGCCGACGCCTCGACGCGATTCTTGCTAGCGGTGACGTAACGGTTGAGCATGTAATTATTCCAATGCGCGACCTCGCGGTCGCCTCTGCAAGTCGCGTTCGAGCTACGAAGTACGGATCCAACCTCCACGCAATGGGGGGTCTTTTCGGCACGACCAACGCCGTCAAACAGCAAGAGAGCCTTGCGCTGCTCAATTATCAATTGATGTTCACACTCGCTAAGTACGACATCGCCCACACACTCCTCTTGTTTCCGAGGTTTGCAACCGACTGGGAGTACCTCTACTCACACCTATCATTTCTTGACCCAGAGATTCCGCCGGAGGCTTGGCAGGCTGCGGTCACCGCTCGAGCACGCCCTGAGTTGATCCACGAGGCACCTCTTACCCGCGCAGAGCAGTGGGCGACGCGCCTCGGCTCGTCATACAACAAGTATCTTGGGCGGCCCACTAGAGGGCTCCGCAAAGTACTGACTGGCAAGTCACTCCAGAGACGAAACCCATCAGATCCGCTTTATCCCAAGCCCGAGCAATGAAGGCAGCCTCGGACGCGTCGGTGACTGTTTGCTTGGCGAGCCTCGACACCGTTGAGGTCACGGAATTATGCATTAGGACTCTTCGCGAGTTTGCTGGAGTGCCAATTTCTCTAAAAGTTGGTGACTGCGGATCAACGGACGGCTCGCAAGAGATGCTCAGAGCATTCGCCACGAGTGGTTGGCTCTCGCTAGAGGTTGCGATGGGCGGACGACGGCATCCGGAGTGGTTAGACCAATGGCTTGAGAGTTGCACGACGCGATTCTTAGTATTCTCAGACTCAGACGTTGAGTACCGTGCGCCCAACTGGCTTAAAGACATGCTTGAGCAAGCAACTAGCACAGGCGCTGCGCTCGTCTGCGGTCGGATGCAGTACCCACCAGAGACATTTGTACACCCCAAGACGGGGGCCCGACGGAGACTCGCGCAACGCCCTACCCCATGGTTGTTGATGCTTGACCTAGATCAACTGCGCGGCGTAGTAAACGAATCATTCGCGTATAAAGACGAAGAAGACCCTGACGCCTTTGGTGGCAAGGTTGCATACGACGTCGCTGCTGCATATTTTGCGGCGGTAGTGAAAAGTGGGCTTCATTGGGTAGAGATGCCACCGGAATGGCAATCGCATTACAGGCACTATGGCGGATTGACCTGGCTTGGGGCACGGGGTGAGGGAGTAGGCCTGAAGAAGCGCTCAAAACAAGTTTTGAAATTGCTCACCGTAAAGAGACGCCTCAGAGTCGCGCGAAAAAATCACTGGGGCGCGCCAGCAACCTCTTCATAGAGGCGGCGCAGAGATGCCCCTACCAATGCTGGGGTGCGCTGAGCGGCGACCTTGGCCATGTTTTCTCCAGCATGCTTAGCCGCAGTCTCATCACGTAGAGACTCGATGATCGCCTCAGCTAACGCATTCGCATCACTCGGCGGGACTACCCAGCCTGTGCCCTCTGATCTAACCGTAGAGCCGAGCGCTCCTACATCGGAGACAATAAGGGGCACCGAGTTTGCATAGGCATCTTGCAGCACCGCGCTCTGCGACTCAAACGAGGTATACGGGAGTACGTTCACGCTGCATCGCGCGTATAAGGCAGCCTTACGCTCTGCCGTTGCATAGCCAATCTCGGCGACAATTCTCTTGTCGCGCGATGCTGCATCGCGTACCAGTTGCTCGACCTCCGCGAAGCCTCTACCAGCGATCACCAATCGGAACTCCAACTCCGTTGGGAGAAGCCGTACTGCATCGAGCAGTACCTCTACACCTTTATTACGCCTTAGCGTCCCGAAAAAAAGGATCTCAGGGACTCCATCGCCAACCCCCTCACCGTCAACCCCCTCACCGTCAACCCCCTGCTCATTAATAGGAAGTGGTGGAGGCAAGACTGGCAGGGGGATGTAATTAATCCGCGCTGGATCTACATCAAACTCACTACTCAAGCGCTCGCCAACCCATTCATGATGCACGACAATTGCTCCGGCATTGGCGTACTGACGCTCAAGAATTGAGTGCTCAACCCTCATCGGCATTCGCCGTTGGTGAGGAGTTACATCGTGTACTGTCGAGACAAGGGGTACACGGCGAGCGAGGCTGCGCAGGGCCAACCAATCCACAAACGGACTCAAATAAATAACATGCGCAATGTCAAAGGTCTCCTCTTTAAGCACGCTCTGACGGTCACGAGCGCGCCCGATGTATGTAGAGGCCCGCGAGACTCCCCACGAGATGCTCCCCTCGCTACTGCGCTCATCTACACCGGGCAACGCTGGGAGAACCTCGCAGCCCTCTATAAAACTTGAGATTGGGTCGAGGGGTCGATCGGTGCAGTGAACGGCTAGGTGATCGCCTCTACGCAGCACTCCGCCTGCGAGCGCCAACTCCTCTTGCCTTAGGTAAGGCCAGTACCAATAGATATCCATCGAGTCCTAAATCAGTTAGAGAAGTGTTCGCAGTTAGAGAAAGACAGTTCGGTCGCGAATGCTGCCTTGAAGGTGCCCAAGGCGCACCCCTGCTACCCAGCACCACTGAGCCCGGCCAGAGGAGCTTCGCAGTCGAGGAAGTGCGGTTAGTAACCGCACCCATGAACGCCATCCAGTAAATCTCCCGGGAGGGCGTAGCCCGCTGCGCTGAACTTCTCGTCTCAGTTTGGGTCGATTCCGCCCGTAGGTCAGACCCTGTCGCCACAAGGTCTTTGGCTCACCGCGCATTCGGTAGAGCAGACGAGCATTTGGCTCAAAAACAATCGGAATTTTGGCGACAAAAAGCCGAAGCGAAAACTCGTGGTCCTCTGCGCCAACGAAATCATCTTTGAACCCACCCAGTCTCTCAAAAGTCTCCCTCCGTATTCCAAAATTTCCACCCGAGGAGAGCGGAAATAGCCCATGCCATTCAAGTGGACGGTCTGCTGGATATGTACCGCGCGAACTTGCAAGCCATTCGGGATTCAATACAGAGACATCGCAGGGTCCAGTCGCAACCTCGCCTTGCTCTAAAGCAGAGGCCATTGCTGCTAGCCAACCCGGGACAACAACGTCATCGCCATCGCAGATCAAAACCAAAGGCGCAGTAGTCGCGTCAAAGCCAGCCTGACGTGCATACGCGAGGCCATCGCGTTCCGACGCCTGAATAACACGAACCCGCTCATCTCTCAGGGCGTACTCCTCGCACATCGCGAGAGTGGAGTCCGTCGAACGGTTGTTTACTAACACAACCTCCCAGAGACCACTCCACTCCTGTGCAAGCAGCGCGTCGAGAGCCTCGGCGAGCGTCGACTCAACGTTTCTTAATGGCATCACAACGCTTATCTGCATCAGGAGCGCTCCCTGTTAGCAATCTCACCGATGACGCCAGCCGTGTTAAAAACCCAGTTGGCCCGCCCTTTAGATGTTAGGAGCGAAGGCATCCTTTTAATTATCCCAATACAAGCGCGTGCAGCGTTGCTAGGCGGAACAGAGATGCCATCCGCACTAAAGCGCCTTCGCAGCAA
>CAMDSG010000057.1 GCA_945907055.1 Bifidobacterium breve
GCCTCAGCAGTTGTCTCAAGCATCTCGGTTGAGTCGTCGGTAAATACGTCACCATGACCGCTTACGACGAATAGAGGCTCAACTGCAGCCATCTCCTCTAGGGCCTCGGCCCACTCAAGGATGTACCTCTGGACACGAAAAGGGGTTCCTGCGTTTGGAAGAGAGGAGACGATGAAGTCTCCTCCAACGATCACTCTGCTATCGGGGGCCCATACCCAGGTGTGATCGTCTGTCTCGCCAAGGCCATGTCGTAGTTCGAGGGGGAGTCCGCCGAGTCCGTCGAGAGTGATGCGGTCTTCATAGGCGATTGTTGGAGGGCAGTAGCGCGCCATCCGAACAACATCGCCACCCCCGGGACCCCAACTAGCGAACTGCATATCGAAAGTTTTTGCTAGGTGGCCAGATGTCTTCGCATATCTCTCGAACCGGCGTGCGACATTTACATGCCCAACGATGTCTGGGGCAGCGTGCCCACGCTCCTCAGCGTCGTCGAGGATTGCAGGCGTCCCAAAAGCATGGTCGTAGTGGCCGTGGGTATAGATCACGTAGCGAACAGGGAGATCAGTAATTGCTCGAAGCTCGGAGACTACGCGCGGTCCGTTTACATATAGACCCGGGTCTACAACTGCCACACCCTCAGATCCAATAAAGAATGTTGCGTTGCCGAAGCCTCCAAGGAAATAGACGCCCGTAGCTATCTCCCGCGCTCCATGTAAGCGTGCAGAGAATGTGAGTGCATCGCTAGGTTTTTTGCTATCTCCCATTGTGGGGTTCCTATTCTTATTGGTTGTGTGCCTGAATCCAAGATAGTGGCGAATTCATAACCGACCGCGAAGCATTATGGTCGCTGATTGGGCAATCGCCTAGAAGCGGGCTTTATGTAAGGCCCAAGTTTGAATTCAGCTACCAGATAACTGGGCCTGTGGCTCCGAGGGCGCGGCCCTCCGAGCGCACGCCTTTCGGGACCATCTCCTCAGCAAGGTCAGCCCATAGCGCGCGCAGTCGATAGTGAGGAACGCGTGGGAACAGGTGGTGCATTGCGTGGTGGTCATGGCCGCGAATAAGGAAGCGGGAGCCGCGGAAAACAGCGACGCGAGTATCGACGTACCTCCCGGCTTTATTAGCTGGGTGGTGTGGGTACCAAGCGAAGATAAATGTGAGCCAGAACGACTGTATTTTCCCTGGGAGGTACCAGAGAAGAAGGGCTGGCCATCCGAACCCGAGAAGGAATGCGATTAGCAGAACTGCATGAGTGAAAATCCAGAAGCGGAGTTGCTGTAGTCCTGCAGATTTTGAGCCTGAGTCGGCTCGTAAAGCGCCCCTAATACGAGAGGGGATTAGGCGACGGCTCGAGGGGACAAAAGCAAGTAGCGGAAGAATCTCAGATACAAACTGAATGCTCAGCCAATTGAGCGGGAGTTCTCGGAGCGGACCATCTGTGTAGTGGTCTGGATCACGTCCAGGTTGATTCGTATACGCATGGTGGCGCATATGAGATGCACGGTGCGGTTTGTAAGAGAAGCCAAGTGGAATCGAACAGATCATCCCAATTAGGTCTTCGCTCCAACGCGACTTGGGGCTCTTACCAAGAATGTTGCCATGTGCTGCCTCATGCATAGGCATGTAAAAAGTTGAAGCGAGAATTGAGTTGAGAATCAATCCAGCCCATAGCGGGAGAATGCCGACTAGACCGAGCCAAAGAACTGCAGTCCATGCCACTAGTACTAGAAGAAATGTGAGGATGATGCGTGGTTGTGCTGCCCCCCAATAACGCGCCGCTACTGCGCGCTCTGAGCGATGAGTAAGCCGGCGCTTCTCATCTGAGTCATCAACCTCATCGCCTACTTGGTATAGGTCATCGCCAGAGGATGCAGGGGTCTCAGCCAGAGCACGCGTCTCTGAAGATATTCCGCTTTGTGCGGGCTCAGGATCCATTGGGCAGAGTCTGCTGTCAGATTGAGAGCGGAGTCAAACCGCATTCATTCCCATGAGAGCAGAGGTAACGTGTGCTCCAAGAGCATTCTTGCTAGAAAAGAAACAAGTCTCAAACCCATCAACAGTTTCATGAGAAGAGAGCCTTAGATGCTGACAGCCAAAATCATTGCGACGTTGGTGCCCCTTCTCTGCCTATTCGGCGTGGCGGCTCTAGGGCGCGGTGGACGCAAGACCGCTCCGCTAATCGTCATTGCACTTCTCTGGGGAGTTGCCTCTACCTTCTTAGTTCTTCCTTTCAATGACGCGTGGTATGCAAAACGTGGCTTGCAATCCCTAATCATTTATGGCGCACCGTTTTCAGAAGAGATCGCGAAGGGATTTATTCTCCCCTTCCTTACTCTCTCTAAGCGCTGTTTCTGGTTCGTTGACGGAGCCATTCTTGGGCTTGCCGCTGGTACAGGCTTCGCAATTCGCGAGAATTGGATATACCTAGATCGAGATTATTCAGGGCAGCAGATTGGGCTTGCAATCGCCCGAGTATCCTCCACAAATCTCATGCACGCTGGTACTACTGCGATTGTGGGAGCAGCGATAGTGCTCTCCATGAAGCGTGGATTACTCCAGAGAGTTCTAACTCCTTTGGTTGGTTTAGTAATTGCGATGGCACTCCACTCAACATTCAATCGAATGACGACATGGCCTGGTGAATCTGCAGCGATGATTACTGCGGTCGGAGTAGGAGTATTCGCTATCGCATCAGGGATTGTCGCCTTAGGCTTCCCAATCTCGCGCAGATGGGTTCGCAACGACTTGAAACTCAGCGCTATGACGCAGAGTGAGCAACTAGCGCTAAGCGGCGGGCACACTGTCGATGCACTTCTAGATGAGTTTGAAGTGCGCTACGGCTCCAAAGCAGTTAAGAACGCTGAAGAACTCATTAAGGTTCAGCGCCGAATCAGCATTTCCCAACACGGCGGCCATATAAACGCAAAGGATGCCGAGCTTCTTGAGGTGCAGGCAGATGACCTACGACGCGAGATCGGAGTCTTTGCAATGATGTGGCTGCGTACCCACCTGCCGGTAGACCCATCGTCGGCAGGGCTGTGGGGGAACCTTGCTGAGACTGGAGCGAAAGAAGGCCCTGCTGGCGCCTTATCAGGATTGGCTGCCGGCTTGGCCGATGATGCTCCAAACTCCTCACCGGGCGGGCTATGGGCGAGTCTCGGTGATAGCTCCGATACGCTCCCATAATCGGATAACTTGAGCAGTCTTAAGTCCCATAGAAAAGTAACGAGACTCAGGAATACATTTAGTTAGGCCAGTTCTAGGCTGGTAAGTTCAAATAGAGGGTGAGACCAATGCTCTGCGCACAGTGTGATGATTCGGCACGGGGAATATGTAAGTTCTGCGGGCGCGGAGTATGTGGAGAGCACCACTCCAATCTTCCATTCGTTGTGACCCTCTTTGGGGTTGATCCTCCAAAGGCAATAGTCGTTGGAGGAACCCTTTGGTGCGGAGTCTGTAGACCTCAGCCAGATCCGATAGCGATGCCGGAGCTGGCATGAGCGGCGGCGGAATCTTCGATCGGGTCGCAACGCACTTAGATGCTGCTGCCGATCCTGAGGCGCACTTCTCTATGGCGGCACTCTTAAGTCTCTCCGATGAGGAGCGGGCTGTGGTTCGAGACATTATGCGCGCCGATTCTCCACAGAGCGTCGCCCAGGTAGCAGAGACTTTGAAGGTATCTGTAAACGATGTCGCCTCTACAGTCGGTTCACTGAGCATGCGCGGAGTAATCGAAATACGCAAAGGATCGCTGTATTTGACCCCGATTGAGCGGCCTCATCACTCTCACCCAGGTGGGTTCTGGAACAACCTGAACGATTTCTAGGCCAGTAGGGAGTAATCCATCAGCGTCTGGCGTAGCAAGCAGAGCAGTTGAGGACTCTGGGAGCAACGATTAGGCGATCGGCTGATCCCAACCGAGTTGCGCCTCTAAAGAACGCAAGGATTTCTGTAGTTCGCTCATAACCGTTATGCAGTCTTCGAAGGTCTGCTGATTGTTGAGTGTGTGAGTCTGTGAAAAAATTGAGTATCCCTCGAGTACGAATGTAACGATCTCAGCCCAAGCGGTCCCCATACGCTCGTCAACGCCAGCGAGTCGCTGCTGACGCTCCATCCCTACCCGTGACCATGCCGATGGGTCGGGCCTAAATAATGAAGGGTCCGCTCCCTGCCCAATGCTCCATGCAATGAGGCGTGTGCGGAGTATCAAATCTGGGTTCGTCAGCGCATCTAGAGGGCCGTACTCACTGAACTGATCCGTAAAGCGCTTCACGAGCTCCTGTGCTATCGCGTCGAATAGGCCTGGGAGCGAACCGAAATTACGAGAGAGGGCAGCGAGTGGGAGACCTGACTCGCGAGTAATGCGCCGGGTCGTGACTTCGTAGAAAGGCTCAGTTCGCAGAAGGGAGATAGTCGTGGCTACCAGGCGCTCCTTGGCGACCGCAGCGGGCACCCTGCTCTTACGTTTCGTCTGCTCGTTATCCACATTCGGGTCTTTGCTCAGAGCCACCTTCTTAACCTAGCCCTTTGCTGGGGTGCTTGCAGAATAGGGTAATTACGCTATTTGGTATCGGTATCCACTAATAAATCATCGGCGCTCACTAGTTTGTGGAGGTTCGTATTAGGTGCCCATGCCGGGCACAAGGCCTTTAAGGAGTCAAGACATGACCGCAGCAACGCAGAACCTGAGTGGCGTAGATACTTCGCCGCACCCAATCCATGTTTCATACGCATCCCTAGGTCTCGGAGCATTAGGACTGCTTGCCTCGGGTATTGGGAGGCTCCTCTTCTGGAGTTCAGGTTTTGAGGTCCGTTCTTCGTGGGCACTAGTAGTACTCGGGCCGATCTTGATGGCCATTGCTATCACGCTCCACATTGAGCACCTTGGGAAGCGAATCGGGCGAGCCCCAGTTGTGCTGGGAATTATCGGACTCGTCATTTGGTCCCTGACGTCCCTTCCATTCTTGCTCAACCCAGAGCTCTATTCGCTAGAGAATCATGCCAACTGGCTTCGCATTAACTGGGCTGGATTTGCAGCGGCACGCGTCTTGTTCTCGCTTAGTTTCTTCCTCGTACTTGCTCGCAAAGAATCTCTGCTCGAGCACGGCGAGATGGATGCAGCGCGTAAAATTCACGCCTCCTTCGCTACCCTGACCTACGCCGCAGTTGGGCTCCTCCTCTATGGATTGGCTGGTTTCAGTTCGCTAAGCGGATCCGGTCAATATGGCTCGAGATTCACGTATGGACTCTTGGTAGTAGGCCCGGCGCTTATTGCCATTGCAATTATCAATCACATCGACCATCTCTCTCGCGTGATCGGAAAGCCGGCGGTTGTATGCGGAGTCTTAGGGTCTGCGCTCTGGGCGGTAAGTGTGCTTCCTATAGCTATCAAGCCATCCCTGGGCGAGTTCGCGGGGGACTGGGACAAAATTACTCTCTACGGGTTTAATGGTTGCGGCCTAATCCTTGGTGGCATCAGCGTTGGCTTGGTGCTGCTGCGCAAACGCTCTCAGGACGCATCGGCTGCCTAGCCCCAAAGAGACTGCCCACTTTGGGCTAAATCCTGTACAAAGATTCCAATCATTTGGGTACAGGTGGGGATTACTCTCCGGCCTATGCCCACTTCAAGCACCGCCCCTAGAGCCCCTAGAGCCCCTAGAGATGTAGTTGTTGTTCTTCTTGACAGCCTCAATAGGCACATGATTGGCGCCTATGGGGGAGAAGAGTTCGAGACTCCAAATCTGGACAGGCTCGCGAAGCGATCAGTTCGTTTTACGAACCATCACAGTGGGTCCTTGCCGTGTATGCCCGCACGGCATGATCTCCTGGTAGGTGCGCTCGACTTCCCCTGGAGACCATGGGGATCAATCGAAGTTTGGGAAGATGCACTCACGAGGCAGTTGCGTCGGGATGCAGGTATCTCAACGATGCTTGTTTCAGATCACCCGCACCTATTCGAGGCAGGTGGCGAGAATTATCACCACGACTTCGGAGCATGGGACTACTTGCGCGGCGGAGAGGACGATCCGTGGCGCACTCGTGCTGATACTTCGCAGATAGGTGCCCCAACCCTTCCTCCATTTCGCGAGTCCGGATGGCGTAATTACGATTTAAGCCGCACATTCTTTCGCGAGGAGGCGGATTTTCCTGGGCCGCGCACTATGACCGCCGCTGCTAAGTGGCTTGATCAGGAACTAGGTGCGCAGCGTCGCCCCGAGGAGCGTGCTTTTCTGTTCGTCGACGAGTTCGATCCCCACGAACCCTTCGATGCTCCCGAAAAATGGGCAAGCCTCTACGACGATGACTGGGAAGGGGAGCGACTCATCTGGCCGCCATATACCAGTGGCATAAAGAGCGAAGATGCTTTCGAGTCGCCCGAATTGAGCGCACGAGAAGCTCGCCATCTGCGCTCCCAATACGGGGCAAAGTTATCCATGATTGATCATTGGCTAGGCCTCATGATCGATACGGTTGACCGCCATGACGCGTGGGACACCACAGCCTTTATTCTCTGCACTGATCACGGTATTTACCTAGGTGAGCGGGGCATGTGGGGGAAGCCTGCCGTCTCTGTGTTTCCAGAACTTGGGCATATTCCTTTGATGATCTCCTGGCCAGGAGTTGCCCCAGGAATCTGCGATGCACTTACAACTACGGTAGATATTCACGCAACAATCTGTGATGTGTTTGGAGTAGAGCCGAAGCATGCAACGCATGGATACTCGCTTGTTCCGCTAATTGAGGGGCGATCTACGAGTATTAGGGAGTGGGCACTCTCGGGCGTATGGGGACGCGAAGTCCACATAGCGAATGCAACTAGCACGTTTGCGAAGGCGCCAGTTGCGGCGAATAGACCGCTCTCGATGTACTCAAACAGATGGTCGACGATGCCAGTACGCATTGCCCCCAATCTGCATCGCATCAAGCCAGACATGCGAGCCACCCTTGTTAAAGCAGTAGGTAGCGACGTGCCTGTAATCCGACAACCATTCGACCCGAGTGATGACCTTCCGTTCTGGGGTCGAGGTGCTTTTAGCGGCGACTTGCTCTATAACCGTTTTGATCAAGCGCATGGCGATGGAGTGCGCAATCTTGCTCACACCCCTGAGGCAATTCAAATGACCGAACTGCTTGTTGAGGCACTTCGGGCTGTGGATGCTCCGGTTGAGCAACTTGCTCGCCTAGGTATCGCGTAACACGTTTAACCGTATGGCTTTTTAGGCACCCAACTCTTTGCGAGTTCGCTAGCTGCAGACGTGTCGAAGTGTCGCCCTCTGCCACCGCTCGGGTAGTTGGTTAGTTCGCTGAAGTAGATCTTTCCCGCTACTAAGTAAAGATCAACACGAACAAAATCCGTGCCTTGAGCGAGTTCCTCTGAGAGTAAAACCATCTCGCCGATCTCGGGTGGGAGAACAAACTCAAAGCTCCCATCCGTCGCGCAATCGAATGGGAGTTGAGTGCCATCCCGAAGGTATGCATTCCGGTATTTTGTTCCTCCGTTATAGCTATTGACCTGAATCCAAGCGACCTCTTGGTTGACAACCATGAACCGATAATCAATCGGGAATTTGTGGACCTCAAGGTATTCCTCAACAATAAGTCGTGGAGGGATATTTAGATAAGCCCACTGTGTTGATCCCTGCGACCTCCAGTAATTTCTCCCTAGCCAATGATCGCAGAGTGCGTTGAATGCTTCACGGTCAATATTCTCGCGACGTATAAATAACACGGTGTTCAACCACTGGTGTGATGGAAAATCCTCAGGGATGCGATGTGAAGAGTCGGCTCGATCGTGGATGACGATTACTGCGCCTGATCCGTGGGTTGGTTTGATGACACATCTCGACGGAAGAGCGTCAAGGTCGATTAGGCGGGGATCATCGACGACAGCGAATACCTCATTGAGTGTCTCAGGCTTACCTAGGCCTGTTATATATCCTCTAACCGCATCCTTATCGGCCATGGTGGTGAGAATCGGCCGCCTATCCCAAGCCATTTTGAAATGCATCTTCTGGTTGAAACTCCGTGGTGTCACGATGGCGAATCGGATTCTCTTTCGCAGCGTCCAGAGCCCTGCAGATATATCCGACTCCTTTATGCGGGCACGCAGAGGGCGAGTTGCTAGCAATAATCGACGAGGTGTAATCCTGCGGAGCATCGATGCCGCTCGCGACATCTCTGAAGACTCAGGGGTCTCCGGCAAGGCGTGAGAACCTGCTCCCTGGGCGTTCTCTATAGCCATAATTTGAGAAGGTATCACGACAAATAGCCCCCGCTGACCACGTCGGTCTCGATGCAAGTGCGAGAATGAGGAACTTATGGGCCGCCGTTACCGAAGCATTATTCTCCCGCTGCTGGCTGGAGGAACGGCCCTCGCTGTTTGTTTGTTGGCGCTCCCTCCAGCTTTCTCAATCTTCGCTAACGGTGTTCGGTTCAATGGAGTTGTGGGCAATGAGATGTCGCAACTCTCTGAGCGAACCGTTATCTATGACAGCAGGGGCCAAGTAATTGGGAGACTCGGATTAGAGGATAGATCCTCAGTGGCGCTCTCAGATGTTGCGCCAGTAATGGTAGTAGCGCTTCTCACGACAGAGGATCGTGACTTCTATGGAAACGCGGGTGTCGATCTTCAGGCTGTAGCACGCGCGTTTTTTAAGAATGTCAACGCAGGTTCAGTTAAGGAGGGCGGGTCGACTCTTACCCAACAACTAGTTAAGAATCGATTCTTTACCGCACCGCAGCGCACGCTCTCGCGCAAAGTTCGCGAAGCAATGCTTGCACTACGGCTCGACTCTGAGTGGCCAAAGAACCGGATACTCAGCGAGTATCTAAATACTGTTTACTTTGGTCAGGGCTCGTACGGCATTCAGGCTGCATCCGAGAGGTTCTTTCAGACGATTCCTCAGGATCTCAATCTTGCTCAGGCCGCCCTGTTAGCAGGTTCAATTCGCGATCCGGAGGGGAATAATCCGTTTACTAACCCTAACGGCGCCTTAGCGCGGCGCTCAGAGGTACTAGGCCAGATGTATGAAGTCGGGGCGATTAGTAACAACGAGAGAACCTTTGCAGAGGCCTCGCCACTACCTGATCAGAGGCCGCAGAGTGACCTTCGCCCAGATAATTATTATGTGGAGGAGGTACAGCGCCGACTCCTAAATGATCCGCGCTTGGCGGATACTCGTGAGGAGCGCTACAACCTGGTTTTTCGCGGTGGCCTTCAAGTCGAGACTCCTTACGATCAGAGCATGCAGGCGAAGGCTCAGAGCGCTGTAAACAACACAATTCCAACCTCACAATTCACCGCTGCCATGGCAGTTATGGATCCCTCAAATGGTGAGGTAAAAGCGCTAGTAGCCGGACCTGGTTTTGAACGATCGCAGTTCAATCTGGCAACACAGGGTGCGCGCCAGCCCGGATCGACCTTCAAAGTGATAACGCTGGCTGCTGCCCTTGAGAATGGCTATTCGGTAAACGACTCAATCAGCGGTACTAGCCC
>CAMDSG010000058.1 GCA_945907055.1 Bifidobacterium breve
ACTGAGCAGAGCCACCTCTTCTACGGAGACGAAGAAGGAATCGCAGCCGTCGGTGCAACAGTTCCGCTCGGCCGGCTAGGCGAGCCGCGCGATGTCGCTAACGCGTGTCTATTCCTAGCCTCTGAACTTGCTTCATATGTAAGCGGTGCGAATCTTCTCGTTCACGGAGGCGGAGAGAAGCCAGCTTTCCTCGACGCGGCTAAGAACACAACCCCTTAACTACCAACGCGGCGGTTACCCCTAGGAACGAAGGCCTATAAGAACGCAGACCTCTAAGAACGCTATTTATTAGGGGCTTTTATTAGGGGCTTTTATTAGGGGTGCTGACTCGAGACGGATACAACCTCACCGGTCATGTATGTAGAGTAATCAGAGGCCAAGAACACGATCACGTTGGCGATCTCCCAGGGCTCAGCGGCGCGCCCGAATGCTTCGCGCGACGTGAGGACATCTAAGACTTCATCGGTCGTAACCTTGGCGAGGAAGGCATGCATCGCGATACTCGGTGCAACTGCATTGATACGCACTCCGAACGGCGCAGCCTCAATTGCGGCACATCGTGTTAATGCCATTACCCCGGCCTTCGCCGCTGCATAGTGCGCCTGACCCTCTTGAGCACGCCATGCAAGCACCGATGCATTGTTGACAATTGCGCCCTTGCGGCGTGGCTGCATGTGGCGCATTGCTGCTCGCGTGCAGCGGAATGTTCCATTGAGGGTTACGTCTAGAACCTTGCTCCATTGTTCATCTGTCATCTCCGTGACGTTCGCCGTACCGCCGAGCCCAGCATTATTTACAACGACATCGATTCCGCCATGCGTCTGAGCTGCAGTATCAAAGAGATTCTGAACCTGCTCCTCGACGGTGACATCACACATAATCGCTAGTGGCCGATCGCCTGCGATCTCGGCTAGTTGATCAGCAGCCTCGCCGAGTCGGCGCTCATGCGTATCCGATATGACAACCGTCGCACCCTCCTCGACTGCACGTTTAGCGGTAGCAAAACCGATCCCGGTTCCTGCGGCTGCAGTTACAAGCACCACTTTGCCGGAGAGAAGGCCATGTGCGGATGGGTAAGGAGGGGTTGCTGACACGTTTAGACCACCTTGGGTTCTGGAGGCAGGCCTAATACCCGCTCACCGATCACGTTTCGCTGAATCTCGTTAGACCCACCGTAGATCGTGTCAGCCCGCGTATAGAGGAAGATCCTCTGAGTAAGCGATAAATCATAATTTTCACCATCGGCGATCTCGCCGTCTGGCCCTAGAACATCGAGTGCGAGGTTGCCGAGATCCCGGTGCAGAGTCGCCCAATAAAGCTTTGAAATTGAGGTTTCACGAGTGATGGTCCCTGCCTCGAGCGAAGAGAGTGACCTCATGGCGGTATACCGCATCACCTGAAGGTCAATCCACATCGCCGCAATTCGCTGCCGCATTATTGGGTCGCTATTTAGACCGCGCAATCGGGCCTGCTCTAGTAAGTCATCCCACTCGTTCATGAAACCGAGTTGCTGCCCAAGGGTTAAGGCACCGCGCTCGAACGCGAGTGTCCCCATTGCTACCTTCCAGCCGCCACCTACCTCACCCACAACATTGGAGGCGGCAGTACGCGCACCATCGAAGAACACCTCATTGAACTCTGAGGTCCCTGTGATCTGAACAATTGGGCGCACCTCAATGCCAGGTTGATCCATCGGCACCAACAAATAGGAGATTCCACGATGGCGCTGCGTGTCACTATCTGTTCGACAGAGGACAAAACACCACTGGGACAAGTGAGCAAGTGAAGTCCAGACCTTCTGGCCTTGAATGACCCATTCATCACCATCAAGTACGGCGCGAGTAGCGATGTTCGCAAGGTCAGAACCAGCGTTGGGCTCCGAGTATCCCTGACACCAGAGTTCTTCACCTCGCGCTATGGGCGGCAAGAACCGTGCTCGTTGCTCTTCCGTTCCGAAATGCAGAATCGTTGGGCCAATCAAGCCCTCGCCAACGAGGCCAACGCGCCCCGGCCCTCCGGCACGCGCGTACTCCTCATAGAAAATTACCTGCTGCAGAAGCGTTGCTGCTCTACCGCCATACTCAACCGGCCAAGATAGGCAGGTCCATCCATGCGCACCCATCTCGCGCTCCCATGCCCAGCGCTCCTCGAATAATGCGTGCTCATCTCCGGGACCACCGCGTCCGCGTACCCCTAGGAACTCTCCTTCGAGTCGCTCGGTTAGCCAGGATCGCGCCTCGAGCCTGAAGGATTCGTCCTCAGCAGAAAAATGAAGGTCCACGGAGGTATTTTCTACACCGACTCGAGCACGAGTGTCGCAGCGAAGGCGGGTATCACGATATATATCGCGCTACATATCGCAGTGGAAAGGCGCTTCATTACCTGGCTTGCTTCTCGCTACTTGGAGGGTGCACGGTAGTAAGGGTTGAATACATCATCACGCGCATCTAAGACCGTACGAAGATCCGGCTCGTTGCGCCGCCCATTCGCGATTGCATCGTGTGTTGCTTTGCGGTTATTTGCAAAAACTAGGTCGGCATCACTGGCCTCAGGGTTGACCCAGACGGCAGCGATCAAGCATTGAAGAGCGACGCTTGTTGCCTCGATTAATCCATCGGCGACTGCATCAGCAACCCCGGCAGCAACGCCTGCCTGCGCGGGCCCCCATGTGAGGGTTCCGTGATCGCCATGCGCAATCTCCGCCTTATTCACAAAGAGCGTCATCGGCTGAACCGGGACCCCTGGTTGCAGGACTGCGACGAAGGCTGCGTGTCCACTCGATGGGGTTGCAAGGCCTGTCGCCCATGCAGCTCCAACCGGTCCTGAGCGATCCCCAAGAATCGTATTGACGTGAGCAGCCTCAGCGCCTTCCCCTACGAATGCCTCACCGATCTGCATCCTCTTATCGTGCCATGCTTCTGAGCATTCTTGGTGATTCTCAAGAGCTTGTGGGTAATCTGAGGTCTACTAAAGCTGTCGATATTTCAAGAACCGTCAATATTTCAAGAACCGTCAATATTTCAAGAACCGTCAATATTCGACGGATAGAGCGAGGAGACCCAATGCCAGCATGCAAGGTAGGCGTTCAACTTCACCCACAGGCCACACCTATTGAGGATCTTCGGGGAGCGTGGAAGGCCGCTGATGCGCTCGGCCTCGACTCAATATGGATTTGGGATCACTTCTACCCCCTCTACGGCGACCCTGATGCATCTCACTACGAGTCGAATACGCTCCTCGCAGCGATGGCGGTCGATACCTGCCACTCGACAATCGGAGCGCTAGTCACCTGCAACTCGTACCGCAACCCTCAACTGCTCGCCGATATTGCACGCACCACCGACCTTCTCTCCGACGGGCGGTTCGTACTCGGCATCGGATCGGGGTGGTTCGAGCGTGACTACACGGAGTACGGCTACGAGTTCGGGACGGGACCATCGCGCCTACGCGACCTCGAGGCAGCACTTCCTTTGATTCAAGAGCGCCTTGCAAAACTAAACCCAGCCCCCAAAGGTCCGCTGCCGATTCTGATCGGCGGAAGCGGCGAGAAAGTAACGCTTCGCTTAGTTGCGCAGTATGCAGATGCGTGGAACACGTTTGGGCCGCCAGAGAACTTCGCCCACAAGAATGCAGTTCTCGACTCCTGGTGCGAGCGCCTCGAGCGCAACCCGCGCGAGGTCGAGCGCACTGTGGCTATAAGCCCGCATGAGGTAGACGACTGGGAGAAGTACATCGAGGCTGGCGCTGACCACTTAATCGTCATGCTCGGCCACCCATACGACCTCAGTTCAGCAGAGCGCTTGCTTGGCCTTGTAGGCGCGTAACAACTCCATTAGCGCCGCACGGCTGCAGTAGCAGTATGGTTGTCTACAACACGCGGGAGTCCAGTGAACTGGGCTGAGAGGGCGGTTAAGTAACCGTCGACCGTAAGAACCTGATCCGGGTCATGCCGGTGTAGGGAGTGCAGGGCCGTCACCCTCCTCGCGTGCAACAAGAGAATCGGTGAGGATTTATGGCGAGCGAGGCACTGATATTTGCGGGTGGAGAGCCCGTACACCCCATGTGGCACAAAGAGATTCGAGAACGCGCACGCAGCGGCGCACTCGTTATTGCTGCTGACTCTGGGATTGAGCATCTGCACGCTCTTGGCCTAGTAGCGGCGTTACTCATCGGAGATTTAGATAGTGCGACTACAGAGTCGATTGAGCGCGCTCGAAGCGAAGGGACAGTTTTAGATGAGCACTCTGCCGATAAGGACGAGACTGATTTAGCACTCGCATTACGCGCAGCACGTACAGCGCGCGTTACTCATGCAACGGTATTAGGGGTAGGCGGTGGGCGCACTGACCACCTCTTCGCTAATGCTCTACTACTCGCTCAAGATACTTACGACGACTTAATAATTGATGCTCGATTTGGTCCCGACCTCCTTACCGTGGTGCGAGCGCGAACAACCCTTACTGGCGCACCCGGAGATCTTGTAACACTCCTTGCAGTTGGCGGTACTGCCAGAGGCGTCACTACTTCTGGGCTTCGCTGGCAGCTCAACTCTGAGCAGTTAGAGCCAGGCTCAAGCCGTGGAGTGAGTAACGAGATGATCGCTGCCGAGGCTGTTATCCAGATTGAGTCCGGCGTATTGCTCACAATCCAGCCTGCCCCTATAGAAAGCATCCGGTGATCCACATGATTCGATTCACACGTTCGACTTCGGTAAAAGCACTGCTCTCCTCCTCCGTATTGACTCTGCTATTACTCTCAGCCTGCGGTGGCGCAGAGGGCAGTGCATCTAGCGGTTCTAAGACGGTGACTCTCGTTACTAATGATTCATTCGCTATCTCAAAATCAGCGCAGCGGTCCTTTGAACGCTCTAGCGGTCTAAAACTCCGAATCCTGCGCGGCGGCGACGCTGGTGCAACGCTCAATCAGAGCATTCTTACGAAGAGTCGCCCGTTAGGGGATGTATTTTTTGGCGTCGACAACACTCTGCTAACTCGCGCACTCCGTGCTGGGATTTTCACGCCATATAAGCCTTTAGGAATAGACCAGATTGACCCCAAGCTCACGCTCGATAGTCAAGGACGCGTGACCCCGGTGGACGTAGGCGATGTCTGCGTCAACTACGACCGCATGTGGTTTGCATCGAGAGGCCTGCAGATTCCCACAACACTTAGAGACCTAGCGCTCCCTGAGTATGCACGCCTATTGGTGGTCGAGAATCCTGCAACCTCAAGCACCGGACTTGCGTTCATGCTCGCAACAATTGCCGAGTTTGGAGAGAAAGAATGGCGCAACTACTGGAGCAGTCTTCGCACTGGAGGGGTTGAGGTTGTCGATGGATGGGAGCAGGCATACAACTCCTCGTTCAGTGGGAGCGCTGGGAAGGGTGATCGGCCGCTCGTGGTTTCATATGCGACTAGCCCACCGGCGGAGGTTATCTATGCCGATCCGAGACCATCGTCAGCCCCTACAGGTGTCCTCACTAAGACCTGCTTCAGGCAGATTGAGGGGGTTGGAGTTCTAAAGAACGCTAAGCACCCCGCTAACGCAAAACTCTTGGTTGACTTCATGATTAGCAAGAAGTTCCAGAGCGACCTACCGCTGCAGATGTTCGTGCTACCTGCGAGATTAGGGACCGAGGTTCCCCCTGAGTTCGCCGAGTTTGGAGCAACACCAAAGGATCCGTATTCCCTAGAGCCGAGCAAGATCGCCGCGTCTAGAGATCGTTGGATTGAGCAGTGGACAGACACAGTCCTGCGCTAACGCTCCTTAGACGAACCTCACTAAGCGCCGCTGCATTCTTCTTTGCGGTTTTCTTTCTTTGGCCGATTTCAACCGTGATCACGCGCGGAGTATTTGTTGACGGCACGCTTGACCTCTCCTCGCTAACAAGACTCCTCTCCAACTCCGGGCTTCGTAGAGTTATTGTTTTCACGTTTCTGCAAGCATCCGTCTCCACACTCGGAGCACTTGTGCTCGGAATACCTGGTGCTTACGCGTTTTCACGCCTTGCTTTTAGGGGGCGAGCAGGCGTCTTGGCACTGCTCACGCTTCCATTTGTGCTTCCAACTGTTGTGGTCGGTTCAGCGTTCGTTGCGCTCCTCGGCGAGAATGGTCCCCTTGGGGGGCTACATCTAAATGGCTCACTCGCAGCCATAGTGCTCGCTCAGATCTGCTTCAACTATGCGGTAGTCGTGCGAAGCGTTGGGAGTCAATGGGCCCACATTGACCACAGCGCCGCTCAAGCATCTAGGACACTCGGGGCTGGACCAGCACGCACGTGGCTGCGCGTCACTCTCCCATCTATAAAACCCTCGATCGTGAGTAGTGCTCTGATCGTCTTCCTATTCTGTTTCACGAGTTTTGGGTTGATATTGATTCTCGGGGGCCCAGGAACCGCCACGATTGAGACTGAGATTTACCGTGCCACTATGCAGTCGCTAGATCTGCGGACTGCTGCTGCACTCTCAATTCTTCAAATTCTTGTTGTGGGGGGAGTAATCCTCAGCGGGATGCGCGCAGGACGCGTTGATGGGCGCTCCCCACGTTGGCGACCCTCAGGCTCAGGCCTTCTAAAGTTAAATAGCAAGCGCAGTCTTGTTCTCACTGCAAACCTTTTGGTTGTTGTGCTACTCGTCGGAGCGCCACTCGGTGTACTTATATCGAGGTCCTTTACAACCTCAAGCGGGCTCGGCCTGAACTGGTACAGGTCACTAGGTGAGCTTGGGTCAACCGGCCTCGCTGAGACACCTTTAAAAGCCTTGTCTAATTCTCTTACCTTCGCCGCAGTTGCGACCTTTATAGCGGTACCACTCGGTCTAATAATCGCGTTGGCCGTCACCGTTAAGGGCGGGCAAACTATATCGGCTCGATTCATGGAGCGAGCTGTGATGCTCCCACTCGGGGTATCAGCAGTGACTCTCGGGCTTGGCTATCTACTTACGCTCGACACACCGCCCCTCGATCTTCGAACCTCGTGGTGGTTAATCCCAATCGCGCAGGCAATCGTGGCGACTCCATTCGTTGTTCGGATTGCGGTTCCGATAATTGCGTCGACAGATCAACGGCTAAGAGATGCTGCTGCATTATTAGGAGCGAGGCCTTCGAGGGTGTGGCGCAGCGTTGACCTCCCTGTAATTAGAAGTGCCGTTGCTACCGGTGCTGGGTTCGCGTTTGCTATTTCTCTGGGAGAGTTTGGGGCCACGGCATTTATTGTTCGGCCTGAGACCACTACCCTCCCGATCGCTATCTACCGACTTCTCGGGCGCCCTGGAGAGACGAACTTCGGGGCGGCAATGGCATCAGCGGTGCTACTGATGAGCGCGACTGCTGCGATTCTCATTCTCTTAGATCGCGACTCATTGGGGTCGCGGTCATGACGCTACGCCTGCGCAACCTCAGTCTCAGTTACGGTGACGTTCCTGCCATCAGCGGAGTTGATCTTGAGATAACGCAGGGAACCACCCTCGCGGTCCTTGGTGCATCCGGAAGTGGAAAGTCCACTCTCCTGCGCGCAGTCGCCGGGCTCGAGCCGTCTCGGGGAGAGATCCTGTGGGGCGATGAACCACTCCACCGACTCCCTACACATAGGCGCGGAGTTGGTTTCGTATTTCAAGATCACGCATTATTTCCGCAACGCAATGTTCTTGAGAACGTGCGCTTTGGGCTTGAGATGCCTCACTACAACCGGACAGATGCAGCGAAGAGGGCGAGCGCCCTACTTGACCGAGTCGGTCTAGCCGGTTTTGAGGAGCGAGAGACTCACGAACTATCCGGAGGAGAGAGACAACGAGTTGCCCTCGCACGAGCGCTCGCACCTGCTCCTCGCGTTCTGCTCCTAGACGAGCCATACGGAGCGCTAGATCGCGAACTTCGTGAGCGCCTCATGCTCGATGTTCGCGAGATCCTGCGCGAATCTGGAGTCACTGTCATCCACGTAACCCACGACCACGACGAGGCCTTCGCTCTAGGTGACGAGGTAGCGATCCTCCATGATGGCCGCATCTCACAATGCGCCCCTCCGAGCGAGGTCTGGGGGCACCCCTGCGACCTAGCGACTGCGAGATTCCTTGGGCATACAAGCAGTCTTCACGCCGAGAAAGTTAGAGCGGAGGGGAGTAGCTCAAGTTCGGGCCTCAATCTCACTACAGCCTTAGGAGACTTTGCAATCCCATACGAGAACGCTCCTAGCAATGGCTCATTCGATACCGAATGCTGCGTGACATGGAGACCCGAATCCTTAAGAGCAGAATCCCTAAATGGATCGACTGAAGGTGGCGCTCCTTTGGATCAAAGGGGGCGGCCGTTGCTCAGGGTCTTCGGAACTGTTATGGAGTGCTCATTTAGGCACGGCCATTATTTACTCTCGCTTGAGACAGCAGCGGGCCGAGTCGAGGGCATCTCTAGAGAGTCGGTGCCACGGGATCAGCGCCTAACTCTTGCGCTAAATCTCGATGAAGTGCGTGCCTACGCGCTCTGATACTTACGTGACGCTTGACTCAATGCGTCTCTACTCTGAGTCGTGGGTCTCGAGGCGAAGCGATGCTGAGTTGATACAGAATCTCTGGCCTGTTGTCTCTCTCGGTCCATCATCAAAGAGATGCCCGAGATGACCATCACAACTAGCGCAGCGCACCTCAACTCGACGCATCCCATGCGAGTTATCCACGTGCTGAGTCACTGCAGCATTAACAATTGGCGCATCAAATGATGGCCAGCCAGAACCAGACTCAAACTTCGTGTCAGAGGCAAATAACTCGGCCCCACAGCCTGCACAGCGGTACATGCCGTCATCATGGTTATCCCAATATTCGCCAGCGAATGCACGCTCTGTTCCTTGCTGACGCAGAACTGAATACTGCTCAGGGGTGAGTCGCTCGCGCCACTGCGCATCACTTATCTGTCTTGGGTCAATTGCTGGCTCAGTCATGGCACAGACTCTATGGCCCGAAACCCACTTTCTCCTCAGCAGAGGGCCAATCCGAGATCTACGAACACAGATATCTACACAGAATCTCCACATGCTGAGAGCGCCCTAAGGCAGCAAATCTCTCTAGCCTAAGAAATGTGAACGAGACCGCAGACCTCACCCTCTCTCTTCACACGATTCTCATTATTGAGGACGAGGCGCCGATCGCTGCTGCGGTCGCCGCCCGCCTCCGCTCTGAGGGGCTAACCGTGGAGATCGCCTCAGATGGGCATGCAGGAGTAGCAGCATGCGAGCGGCTACGACCTGACCTCGTGATTCTTGATTTGATGCTCCCAGGTATAGATGGGCTTGAAGTCTGTCGCCAGATTCAAAGTAATCGGGCGGTACCGGTAATCATGCTCACGGCACGAGACTCCGAGGAAGACCTGCTTCGTGGGCTGGCCACTGGTGCCGACGATTACATGACCAAACCGTTTAGCACTCGAGAACTTGTGGCGCGCGTGCACGCCATGCTTCGGCGCGTTGA
>CAMDSG010000059.1 GCA_945907055.1 Bifidobacterium breve
GTAGCGCGTTTCGAGATTGGTGACCAGGTTGGTTACGGACTACACGAGCACGGGATCTTTGGGGCATTTCCAAAGTTTGGACTCGAGTCGGGTTACGACACCGCCAAGTAAGCAGTGCCGCGAAGAGGCCATTGCCGCGCGAATTAGCCCTACGAACAAGCCCTAGATTTCTCCAGTGTTCTGTGTCTTCTCAACTGCTCTTCGCCTGAACACGATTACTAGATTCCAAGCAAGTACTTCTCGTACGCCTGGAATACGAGCAACCCAACCTAGCCAGTTAGGCAGATAACGCGGACGAACATCGAATACCTCAATATCGGGGCGTGAATTAAACCATGCGATTACATCGGCTGCCTTGACCCGGTGGAGGCTCTCGCCGAACTTATTCTTTGGGGGCTTACCGTTTCTCCGCTCAAAGCGCTTCGCCGCTCTCTCGCCACCGAGGTAATGCCAGGGCGAGGTCTCGTGCCCGCCCCACGGAGATAGCCATGGCGTAAAACTCAAATAGCCAATACCAGCGCGCGGCTCGAGCACGCGGACAATCTCTTCTAGAAGTGCATGCCAATTAGGTACATGCTCGAGCACATTCGAGCAGTGAATTACTCGCGCGCTCCCAGTCTTAAATGGCAGGGCTTGTGCATCTCCTTGGACTGCTCCAGTGGCAGACCGACCGTGCAGAGCGAGTTCCTCAGCGCTGTAATCAACGACGATGCAGTCTGCCCCGGCGTGTCTCAGCGCCTCGGCAACGTAACCAGGGCCGCCCCCGACATCAAGGGTGAGGGACCCGCGTACATCTGCGTGGCGTTCGATGCTGCGGATGGTGTCAGCTGCTAGGTAGTGGTAAAAGCGGTCAGGCTCCTGCGTCTCCTTCCGGAAGAGTGAGAAAAGATGAGCGCTGCGCGCAATCCCTTTGGAGGGGCCATCTGCGAGAGGGTCATGGACCGTCTTCGTGCCCGCAGCCTCGACTGCCTCAACAAATGTGTCGATTGTTCGCTGCCAAGTGAAGTCTTGAGAACGTAACTCTGCGGCTGCTGCAAGTTGGTGTCGCCGATCGGTGTCACTAGCGAGTGAGAGCCATGCCTGAGTGAACCCTGCTTCGTCCTTTGCGAGAAGTCCAGTCTTGCCGTGGATTATTGCGTCCTTTACGCCCTTGACGCGAAAGCCAATAGATGGAGTCGAGCACCTTGCTGCCTCAAGGATCACGAGCCCCCAACCTTCGCGCTCAGCTGAATGAACCAAGAGCCACGCCTCATGCATGAGTTCGGCCTTGCGCTCTGCGCTGACGCGACCGAGAATTTCGGCTCCTCGCAGAGCAGGTTCGTCTCTGACGCGCGCTGCTAGACGTTCTCGCTCCGGGCCGTCGCCGATGATGAGCAGGCGCCCGCCAATCTGTGGACCGACCTCAGCCCACATATCTAGAAGGAGATCGATTCGCTTATTCAAAGCGAGTCGCCCTACTGAAATAAATAATGGATCTTGGGACTTCCCCGGAATTGTCTCCAAGTCCTCTAGATCGACTCCAAGATTGAGCACATGAATATTTCTAGGGCTCACTCCGAGAATCTCAAGTTCATGAGCGCCTGAATCAGAGATGGTAACGAGTGGAACATCTTTATAAATAGCGGGTATGCCGCGTTGCTCTAGTGAGGCGAATACTCGTGCCACCGGTTTAGGGAAGTACCTCTGCCACTGATTTCCATGGACATGGAAGAGAATGCATACGGAGGGACCTCGTCGCCAGAGGGGAGTCAGGTATGGGACTCCATTGGCCACATCAACGACAACATCTACATCTCTGAACTGGCGTGCGTATCGAAACGGCGCTGTGATGTATTGGGAGTAAGTGCTGCCGTTCTGGATTACTGGGTAGGGGCGTTCTTCAATTGGGCCACCACACATGAGGGTGGCCTCGTGGCCGCGCTCCTGCAACTCGCGAATTAGGCGATCAATAACTACCTCTGAGCCGCCCGCGTTCGGGTGTGCAAGATCCCGCCAAGCTAGGAAAAGTATTCGCATCGCTTATCCCATCCGATAGAACGAATAAGCTGCGTCATCAAGGGTCACCAAGAGTCGCTGATTTCTTACATTCATTTGGCTGGCCCCCCCTTGCAATGTCTGGCATTCGCTGTGTGGATCTCACAATGGACCCGCAACACCGTAGAAAACACACCGCCGAGATGTATTTGTTACTCAGCGCCTTTGCATTGTAGACGGGCCAAACATGCTCCAAAACCAGTTGGCTATTGGGCTTATTCGTTAGAAGGTTCGAGTATTTGGACTGCAGTCTCCGGCTCGGAGAGTGCAGTCGCCTGATCCGTTGCGGCGATCTCCTCTTCGCCGCTTATAATCGAGATCAATACGTCTAGGACTAACGCACTAATAGCTAGCCAGACGGCCCAGCTAGCCCACTGAAAATGGGTAACCCAGTCAAAGAAGGGTGGAAACCGCTTTACGCGCTGGATAATCGGAATACCGAGAGCAACGCAGATAAGAAGCACCGGTGGGGCAAAGCGGATAATTGAGCGAGAGCGCTTCGCGCCGCTTGAGAACCAACTCGCGATGCCTACGACTATCCCTACCCAAGGAGCGATTACTGCGCCCGCGCCCACGGCTATCCCGATGGTTAGTAAAACTCTGCTTCTCTTTGGGATTGAAATCTTTCGCGTATGAATCTCGCGGAGGCTCGGGGAGTCTAAAGACGCTGAGTATTTCTTCAGACCGCTGCTCTTTCTGCGCCTAATTATTGATGTAGTTATGATTCCAAGGCATAGCAACGATGCCAGTAGCGAAATCCAGAGTGCAGCATTGACGGTTCCCTGGGGCTTCCACACGAGGTCAATATTGAAGTTCGTCTCTCCCTTGGGCTCTATGTACCAACCGTTTGCGTAGCCGTCGACAAGGACAGGCGTTCCGAGATCCTCTCCGTTGATGGTTGCATGCCAACCTTCGTTAAGGCTCTGCCCGAGAACTAGCCAGAATGGTTGAGTTGCTTCGGATACTGCTAACGAGGAGGAGGAGCGATTCTCGCCTTGGACGGTGATCGTCGGTGCTTTTATGCCGGCCTCAGGTGTCGCAGGTGGCGGGTCGAGTGCAGCGGTTGAAGATCTCAGTTGCGCAGCCTTAATCGCTGTGCCGCCTGCGCCTGAAGAGAAAATCAGGCGACTTACATCGAACCCTGTCGGGTTCCGTGGGGACTCCGTTACGAGGAGTTCATGTCGGCCCGCAGCAAGTGAAATATCTCCGTTGCAGGGCTCGAGCGCGAGCTTCTCTCCCTTGAGAGCGTCCTTGGTGGAGCCAGAGATTCGCACCGGTAACGGCGCTCCGTCAAGTGTAATGAGCTCCTCTGTGCAGTCATTAGCGAGTTCGGGGGCGTAGGAGCGTGTGGTCCCCTCCATCCCGAGTTCCGCGAAGGCTGAAGGCATAGTGATCTGGGCCAGTTTTACCGAGCGGTATCGACGGATCGTGAGTTTCATCGTCTTCCCGGTGATGGATTCAAAGGTAATGGGTACCGATACAACTCCTTCCGTTACGCGATTAGGTATCGGCGGGAGCTTGATGACCCTCTTTGGTCCTTTGTCTGCGCGCATTGAAATGACAGTTGGAATCGAATGGCGCCCATCAGCTACGACCTGAAGATTTAGTTGGTCGATGCTGCGTTCTTGTTTGAAGTTGACCTTCAAGTCTGCTCTCGGATTGCCGAGTTGAGAAACCCATGCGGTCTTAGGGTCTCCATCTGTTGCAGCGCCGGCTCTTGTAGTGCTCGCGTCGTAGCGCGAAGTTGATATTGCGGTGTAGGAATCAGGGCCGGTTGATGGCGCTCCGAGTGCAGTATCTATGTCCTGACCTTTTGCGTAGGGGCTTAGCTGCGCTGTGCCGCTTAAAGTAAATGTTCTTGCTTCGGGGAGTGTGAAGCTTCGATTCAGTTTCGTGTTATCCATTGTCGAGTCTCGAGTAATCGAGATTATGAGCGGATGGGCCGTTGACCCTCCACCGAGTGTCTTAAGCATCTGCTCTGGCATTCTGATTACTTCATGGATGCGAACCGTTTGGTTGCCTATCCCGGTGGGGATCCGAATCTCAGCGAATCCGACTCCGTTTCTTCGCACACCTTCGCGTATTGCTTTCCCGGATGAATCAAGGATTGTGATCTCTAATTTCTTAAAAGTTCGTTCCCCAAAATTGAGGATTTGCCCTTTTGTTTTTCGTGAGAGGCGGCCTAGATCTCGTTCGATGGAGTCTTCTCCGTCAAATGTCAGGCGGACTCGAGTTATGGCGCGGTAACGTTTCTTCTTTGAGTAAGCAGTCCCTGGTGTGATCTGCATCAAATTAATAGAGCCCGCTGTAACCGGCTTCTCAAGGACAACTTGAATTTTTTGATGTGATACGGGCACTCCGCTATCAACGACCCAGGCTGTGCGCGGGTCGCCATCAAATGCCGAGGCCGGCCTCTCATTCGGGACGAACCCAAATGCGGGTGTGCCGTATGAAGTCGCTCTAACGCTCTCTACCCCTGTAAGCACTGCCACTGAGCGCGACGCATCTGTCTCGTCTGGGAAGGCCACTAGCCGCTGGTCTGTTGGATCGGTCACAAGCGGTTTCTCTCCTGCTTGCTCGGTGTATCCAAACTGGTCGTGGAGGACCCCCCACCGCTGACCACGGCGACGGTTGGTATCAGATAGAACTAGGAGCGTCGATTTTGGGAGAGCGGCCATCTCCTTGGGCTTCTTCTCAAAGGAAGATGAAAAGAATACGACTCGATTCGCGTCGAGAAGCGATGCAGCGGAGAGGTCCATGATTGCCTCGCTGTCACCTGCAATCAATATGGGGGCATCGGCTGATTTCCCTCTGATAATCGGGGATGGGTCATTGACCTTCATGATCGCTACTGGAGGAGGGTTCGGAGTCTCTGCGTTTGGTTTTGTGAGGTCCCCTAACTCTACGAAGCGCAGATTGCCGGGAATTTTGCCTCCAAACCGCTCAGGCTCCCCAAGACCGGCTGGCTGCTTGTCTGTGAGCTTCTTCCAGAGTGCGCCAGCGGGGATCAGGTTCCAGCGATCGGTGCGGAGGTCGAGGCGAAGGATGACATCCCCAACACCCATTAATTTAAGGGTCTCAGCGAGCCCATCGGGGTCAAGGCTTCCGTCCTGTACGCGTCTGTCAAGGGCCTGTAGAAATGAGAGTGATTGCTCGGAGCCCCACGGCACAATCTCGCGTGCAACATACGGACGGTCCATTAAACCAGGCTCAATCGGGTCTCGTGTATCTCCCCATCGATATGAGGCAAAGTCGCTCCCCGGTAGAGCGAGCACGCGTGTCTGGGGATCCCCAGATGAGAGGCGATCTATTGCCTTGGTCCAGTAAACGGGGATAGCGCCTTCTCGTTCAAGGTAACGGCTGTAATAGCCACCGCTGAGTGCTGGTAAAGCTGCGGTAATACAGATCACGGCGACTAACCCGATCGCACCGAAGGCGAGGAAAGGCCGGCCTCGCTGCTGAATGCGTCTCGATAAAACATCGACTCCGGCACCGATAAGAGCGGCGAGACCAAGAATCAGAAGCGGGATTGCTCTGTTGACGTTTCGTAGAGCGAAGCCAGTGGAGGTGGAGAGAGTAAACCACTTAAAAGCTCCACTGAACAATGAAGGGTTATCGTAAGGGGCGGGCCCCACCCCGATGATGAGCCCCACCGTAACGAGGAGAACAAAGTACGCGCGTGTGCTCCATTTAATGAGTGCAGCCCCCGCTAGAGCGACAGTCGGCACGAGGAATGTTGCGAGTAGGACAAGAGATGTTTGCGTAAGGGCGCCTCTCGCGTCGTTCCATGATCCAGTCCTGTCGCCGCCGTAGAGCAACCAGTAACCCAAGCCGCGAATGATCTCGAATGGCGTTGAGGTAGCCGCAACGGTGCGAACAGTCTCTGTAAACCTGAGGATATCGACCCCAAAGCGGCCCTCGATGAGGAGTGCTGATAGCCACCAGAGGGAAGTAACAGTTGTCAGCAGCCCTGTGCGCCAGAGAAATGACCATGCATCGCGCCAGGTGGCTTCGCGCCTTCCAATAACAGAGAATGGAATCCAAAGCGCTGGTCCTATGAGGCAGAGAATCAGGCTGCTTGCGTTTAATGATCCAACCAACTGCACGGAGATTGCAATTAGGGCTGGATAGACCCAACCGCGAACGCGTAGCCCTCGCTTCGTCCAAATGATCCACCAAGGCAGGGCCGCCCAGGGGCCGAGCAGCAGACTGTAGAAGCTTGAGTACCCAAGAACATAAGGCGAGAACGCGTACGCGAGCATCGATATTGCTGCTCCGCGACGCCGCACTCCAAACTCCCGGGAGAGTCTCCATGCCCCGGTACCTGCGGCAAAGATGATTATTCCAAGCCAGAGCCGTTGAGAAATCCATGTTGGAATTCCGAATACGCGTTGCGTAACCCAGTACCACGGCCCCATAGGGAACAGGTAGCCGATCGTTTGATGGCTGAGGGTACCTAGTCCGATCTTCGAGTCCCAGAGCGACGCTGCCCTAGCTAAAAATCTTGTCGGGTCAAGGTAGAGATAAGACTTCGTGTCTGCAACAACCATTCCTGGATGCATGGCAAGAATAGGCAGAAATACAAGAGCCGCGAATGCTCCGATAACTAAGCCAGTTGAATGGCGCGCGATGCGGGCGCGTATCAGTTTGTTCTGCTGCGCGCGTTGAGGAGCGTTAGTCGATGGTGAACTTGCCAACGGGTCAGCCGATCCGAATTGGGGTAAGAAGTCGAGCGGATGCTGGGCCAGTGACCTCGAAAGCCTCTATGGAGTTGTCTCCTGCGTTGATGAGGCTCGGTGCAAGCTGTGCGAAGTAGTAACCAAATTTCTGGTTAGGGAATCGGCTGGAGAAACCTAAGCCTGCGATGCGGCCATTGACAGCGAATGCGATGGTTGAGCTTTTCCCTAGATTATTGCTGTAGCCCTCCAGCCAAGTCTGATCAAGATTTGGGGAATATGGGTCGAACGCATTTAGGGCATTTACTCCTAGATCTGGAATAAATAATTCGAGCTTCTTTGATGCGGGGGTGATCGTCAGAGCGCTGACCTCTTGACTAAGTAGATCTCCATACTCGCCGACTCTATAAATGCGAATTGCAGGGTCGCCTGCATAGTTACTGGCGGTCATAGATAATGCGGACTTATTCCTTGAACGCTGGAAGGTGAGGTACTCGCTGCCAGAGGAGCGGAGAGGGATATCCAAGCCAATTGGGCTCTTGAATTGATAAAGCCTGATCGGTTCTTTGGGGTCCCTAGTTGCGGTTGCAGGTTCTCCATCTATTCTCCAAGGGATCTTGGCTCCGATGATCTCTGTAATTGTTGGCAAGACATCGATGGTCCTCATTGGGTGGTCATCCACTATTGGTTGGCTTTGGTTAGGGGCCTTTATGAAAAGAGGGGGAAAGATAATCTCGTGTGCGTTTTTTCTAGAGACAACGCGCTGTGACTCGCCGGCTGAGAATGAGATTCCATGGTCTGCAGTCACCACAAGAATTGTGTCTTCCCATGCGCCAATCTTCTTGAGACGGTCGATTACCTGCCCTATAAATGTGTCGGCAGCTTGAAGCTGAAGCAAGTGTAACGCTCGACCCAGTTCTGCATTATTAGGGTCCACCCACTCGACAAAGTTCGAGTCCTCGAAGTTCCTAGTGCCTAGAGGCCGGCGGGTTTGAAAGGTATTTAGATATATCCAAGGTTGATGAGGAAGCATGATGTGTGCGTAATCAAATACTGGGCCGCTATCTCGACGGATTGAGTTGATGAATTTGCGAGTATCGACAAATGTCTTTGATGTTTCTTCGTAAGGTGAAAATGTGCCCACTTGTTTATCTAGTGAGACAGTCGACCTCCAGAGTTCGAGTCCACGCGTGCCGATTGTTTGCACTCGCTTTAAGAGCGTTCTCTGGGCTCCGATATAGGGGCAGTATTTACTCGGGCACAGATATGTGATCTCGTCGTGAGCGTTCATGCGATAAGTGCTGCTCAAGAGGCGAAAAATAGATTCAGGATGATCGACTGCGATCGGTAGGCGTGACTCTTCTGGATACTGCCCAGTTAAGAGAGCGGGGATGGCCCAATCAGTAATCGGAGCAACCGTAGACATGTTTCTATAGAAAGTTGAGGACTGCTCAAGAGCCGCAAAATTGGGGAATAGTTCTTTATCCACATGCCCTGTCGAATCTAATAGTGATCCAATCGGGAGTTCGTCGAGAGCGATCAGTGCTATTCGATGCGGCGTGCTAACAGCGACATTCGTCTCCTCAAATGAAACTTGTTTCGTCACACGGTATGGGTTGGAGAAAAATATGAACCAGATTGCAAGAAGTGCTGGAGCAAATGCGAGGGCAGCGATGAATGATGCAAAGGTCTTTGATTTTATTCGTAGAAGCGCTGCTGCTACTCCAGAGGCCACGCCTGCAACTATCAGTACTTTGGGGCTAGGACTCAGAGCGTGCTTCATAAACTGGAGCGCGTAAATGCCTAGTGCAACCCCAATAAAAAATGCATGAATGTATCTGCGAATTTTTGGGAGGAGCAGGCCAGCCCAAGCCTCCATCCCCCAAGCGAGTAACGGAGGTACGAATACTGCTAGGAGGCCAATAGCGAGGACATCGAGGCGGGTTGCGTTGTAGTAGGAGAAGAAGGAGGAGTTTTTCGATAGGAGATTGAGAAAGGGAATTGCGAAT
The DNA here is from genome assembly GCA_945907055.1 of Bifidobacterium breve. Lineage (GTDB taxonomy): Bacteria > Actinomycetota > Acidimicrobiia > IMCC26256 > IMCC26256 > IMCC26256. The sequence goes on from CAMDSG010000059.1 coordinate 8,720, forward strand.
GCGATCCCTGACACAGCAAAAAGCTCTGTAAACGAGCGCAACTCGCGCCTAACGACCTTCGTAAACCTCGAAGTCGCTTCAGGATCAAGATTGCTCTCGGTTTGGTCGGTCATGCACGGCCCCCTCAAGCAGCCCCTCAAGCAGCCCCTCAAGCGCAGCCGCAGATCAAATTTCTCTCTGGAGGAGCCTACCGGCATGGCTTGCAGTCGAGGACGCGCCGTCTGCCTGCGATCGATGTTCGAGTGCTGAGGATTTATGGGCCTAAGGCTCTACTAAATCGATACGACGGTGCGTATTCCCCGACCGGCGACGAGATCGTCGAAGGCAGAGTCGATCTCGGCGAGCTCAACCTGCCTCGTGATCATTCCCTCTAGGTCAAGGTGTCCGCGTCTCCATAGTTCGACAAGGCGTGGTATCTCCCGGCGCGAGTTAACGCTACCTAAGAGGCACCCAAGCAGTTTCTTGCCGGTGGTTGAGAAAAGCACTGCAGGGTCGATGATTATCTTCTCGTCCAGACCAGGTGCTCCGACGCAGATAGTTGAGCCACCTGCTCGGCAAGCATCTAGTAG
>CAMDSG010000060.1 GCA_945907055.1 Bifidobacterium breve
GAGAGCGGGCATCTAGTTGCAGTAAAAGACCGACTCAACGCAGTGCGAAATCCCCGAGCCCACTTGCACATGCCTGAAATTACGTTGAAGATGGTTGAGGAGTCTTGGCTGCTATGGGATCCACTGCGGTATCTCGATACCTGCCCATCATCTGACGGAGCAATGGCGATGGTTTTGGGCAGCGAGAAGGTCGCAGCCGCCGCGCCGAACCCTGTCGCTTGGGTCCATGGAATGGCGATGCGCAGCGAGCCAACAATGTTTGCCCGACGCGATCAGATAAACCCTCAAGCAGGTAAGGACTGCGCTGCGGATGTATATCGCCAAGCAGGGATTTCGGATCCCAGACGCGATCTCGACTGTGCAGAGGTCTACGTTCCCTTCTCGTGGTACGAACCTATGTGGCTCGAGAACCTTGGCTTCTGCGCCGAGGGAGACGGATGGAAATTGACTGCCGAGGGCGCAACTGCCTTTGACGGCGATATTCCGTGGAACCCATCTGGAGGAGTGCTCTCCTCTAATCCAATTGGAGCCTCCGGAATGATTCGATTTGGTGAGGTTGCTCAGCAGGTGCGTGGCGCTGCTGGCGGTCATCAGGTTGAGCTGAAGACCGGTAAAGCCCTAGGGCATGCCTATGGCGGAGGCTCGCAGTTCTTTGCAATGTGGGTAGTTGGCGCCAAGAAACCTGAGTGATCTAGTGAGCACAGCCTCTTCGAATCCCCCTGATTCGAGTAGATCGATCCCGATCCCATTCGGGTGGTTCCGTGTTGCTGACTCTGGCGATCTCAATTCTGGAGAAGTAATTACGCTGCGTGCCTGCGGTCGCGAATTAGTCGTGTGGCGAACCGATGATGGTGAAGCTGCATGTGCAGATGCGTTCTGTCCCCATCTCGGCGCCCACTTAGGGATGGGCGGGCGAGTTCGCGGCGATTCGCTCGTATGCCCCTTTCATGGGTGGAGTTTCGATACTGACGGCAAGAACTGCGACATCCCTTATAGCGATCGTACGAACGGTCGTGCGCGGCTGTTAACGCACCCTGTAGTAGAGCGCAATGGTTTTGTATTGTCATGGATACACCCGCAGGGCTTGGCGCCGACTTTTGAAGTTCCAGAGTTACCCGAGGTGCTTGACCCCGAGTTCCTGCCCTACATCGTCTCCTCGTACGTTGTGAATACTTCGGTGCAGGAGATGGGCGAGAACGCTGTTGACCGTTGTCATTTTCCTAGTGTGCATCTCAATGAGGTGCCGCCAGACATCATTGAGTACGACACCACATCTGAGATCGCTCGAATACTCTCTCGCTTGCTGCTGATTACGCCTTATGGGGATTTCCCGGGCGAGATAGAGATACACCAATACGGTCCAGGTTTCTCAGCCACTCGTTTTCGAGGTTTTGTCGATACCCTTTTAGTTGCGACTCAGACACCGATAGAGGAGAACCTCTCCGAATTACGTTTCTATTTCACAGTTCGTAAAACTGGTTACGGAGAAAGTAGCGAGGAAGAGGCAAGAGCCGTTGCTTTGATTTATACCGGGCAGATCGATGAGCAGGCACGCGAAGATATTCCGATCTGGGAGAACAAGGCCTACATCGAGAGCCCCGCCCTCTCCGATGTCGACGGGCCGATTCTTGAGTATCGCCGTTGGGCTAAGAGATTCCACGTCGTCAAAGTAAAATAGAGACCTGTTTTATAAATTTTTCTAAACGGGCGTGTTGATAGAGGCCATCACTTTGATAGAGGCCATCGCTGGACTGGAATTCTCTAGATAATTCATTGCCCTGTCACCAATTCTCCTCCCGCGTGGGTGATACTTCGAACTATTCCGCAGACAAATTCGCGACCTATGTGGTCAGGGCAGATAGTTCGGAGGAGTATGCAAACACTGCGCGGGAGAAAAGTATCGCTGCAACTACTCGTAGTGCTAGTGGCGCTTAGCGCCTGCACTCGTAGTGGCATAGAGACCGGAGTGAGTGAGGTTAAGCCTGTTGGAGCCTTAGATGCTCCGAGCGGAGTTTTTGGAGATCTCGGGAGAGTCTGCGGCCCCGGTTCAGCCAAAGGAGAGACGGCTCAGGGTGTCTATGACGACAAAATAGAGGTTGGAACAATTGCTGACCCTGGCTTCGTTGGTCGGCCAGGCTTGAATCGTGAAATTTTTGATGCAGCGCTTGTCTTCACTCGTTGGTGTAATGCCGCAGGTGGCATACAGGGTCGCCAACTTAAGGTCAATCTTCGCGATGCTCGCGTAACCGAATACCGATCGCGAATGCTAGATGCATGTGCGAACGATTTCGCGTTAGTTGGTGGTGGCGGTGCTTTTGATGGAACGGGGGTGCGCGACCGGCTGGAGTGTCTGCTACCTGATTTTGCAGTCTTCGTTGTGGGGGCGGAGGCCAGAGATGCAGACCTGCTGCTGCAGGTGGGTCCAACGCCCATTGATAAATACCCTGCAGGGGATATTAGATGGCTTTCGCAGCGTTTCCCGGCCGCTAATGACCATGTCGGGGCAATTACCGCGGCTTATCCGGCAGGGATTCTGAACCAGAGTCAAGCAGAGGCGGCAGCGCGCTTCAACGGCATGACCATTGTCTATTCCGGCCAGTACAACGCTATAGGAGAGCCCACGTGGGTACCCATTGCTCAATCTCTAAAAGCGCGTGGAGTGAGAGGGCTTATCTGGACCGGCGAGCCACAAAACTTGGCTCGCCTCGAACGCGCTCTCCTAGACATTGACTATGAACTTGATTGGATACGCGTTGATCCAAATCACTACGACGCTTCATTCATTACTGAAGGCGGCGGGGCTCTTCGCAACACCTATATGCGTGCTGATTTTGTCCCGTTCGAAAAAGCGACGGTTAAATCAGCCACACGTCAGTATCTAAATCTTTTTAAACGGTTCCTCCCCAAGGGCCGGTCACATACCTATCTAGGGGTTCAAGCATTCTCGGCCTGGCTTCTATTTGCTCGTGCTGCTGATGCTTGTGGCAGCGATCTAAGTCGCCATTGCCTCGTCGGTAGGGCAAATGAGATTGGATCAAAGGGATGGACCGGCGGAGGGCTTCAAGCCCCTGTTGACCTATCGACGCAGGATCCTCGAGCCTGCTTTCTCATAATTGAGGCAAACCCGGATGGGTTTAGTTTTCCAAGAGTGGAGCGCACAGATGGTCTCTATAACTGCGATCCTGAGAATGTTGTCCAAATCCCAGGGGCTGTTAGAAGCGGGTTAACACTTGAGGACGTTGGTCGCAAGGATTCTGACCTACTTTGATTTAGATGCGCGAATATGTGAGGTAACTGCTTGCTAGGGATCAGGGTGCAGGCCTAAAAAAACCATGTGTGCTCGAATTTTGAGTTCTTTGCCTCGCATAGAGCCCAGAATCCTGCGATACTCACTCTCAAGCCAAACGGCTTCATTTAGGGGGAACAAAATGCGTTCAAAGTTCTTTGTTAAAACCGTCATCTGCGCTGCCGCTGTCACACTGATAGCCGCCGGCTGTAGCCGAAGTGATAGCGGCCCCGATAACGCCGGAACCTCGGGAGGCGGGGAGACACCCGCAGTCGCTAGTGGGGCGTTTGGATCTTTAGCCGAGGTCTGTGGCCCCGGTAACGCAAAGGGGGCGACATCTAGAGGTGTCACCGACTCAGAGATTCGAGTTGGAACAGTCGCTGACCCAGGTTTCGCTGGGCGACCTGGCCTCAACCAAGAGCTCTTTGACTCAGCGACAGTCTTCACCAAGTGGTGTAACGCCGCTGGCGGAATCGCCGGACGACAGATCAAGGTTGATCTCTTGGATGCGAAACTCACCGAGTACCGCGCACGAATTCTTGAGGCATGTGAGGACGACTTCTCCCTGGTAGGTGGAGGGGCAGTCTTTGATGACACCGGACAGAAAGACAGGCTTGAGTGCTTGCTCCCCGACATTGCGGGTTTTGTTGTGAGCAGTCAAGCCCGCGGAGCAGACCTGATGGTTCAGGTAGTGCCTAACCCTCTTGATTCGCTCCCAATCGGTGATTACAAGTGGCTTGTGAAGAAATTCCCAACCTCCATAAACAAGGTTGCAGCACTCACTGGATCCCTCCCCGCAACAATTCTTGTTAAGGACCAAGCCATCGAGGGCGCCGAGTCGCAGGGCATGAAAGTTATTTACGATGCTCAGTACAACGCTGCAGGGGAGCCCACCTGGGCGCCGATTGCACAGACTCTGAAGTCGAAGGGGATTAAGGGCATTCTCTGGACCGGTGAGCCTGAGAACCTTGCGAAACTAGAGGTAGGCCTCGCAGACATTGGTTACAAGGTCGATTGGATTAGAGCCGACGCCAATCATTACGACCTGAAACTCCAAGTCACAGGTGCTGGATCTATTGCCAATACGTATGTGCGCAGCACCGTGTACCCGTTTGAAAAAGCCTCTGACAATCCTGCTACCCAGCAGTATCTTGATCTGTACAAGAAGTACCTTCCAAGCGCTAAGGCAAGGACCTACCTAGGAGTGCAGGCCTTCTCTTCTTGGTTGCTTTTTGCTAAATCTGTGAAGGCATGTGGTAACAAACTGACAGCAAAATGCCTTCTCGATGAAGCAAAGCGCGTCGGGAGCACTACTTGGACAGGTGGCGGACTCCATGCTGCAATGAATATTCGAGAGCAGCAGTCAACGGAGTGCTTCTCGCTCCTACTAGCAAATCCGAAGGGATTCACACTCCCAGATATTGACGCTAACGACTCAATATTTAACTGCACCGATGGCAATGTGCTCACGCTCAAGGGCGACTACGGACAAGGCACGAAGCTAGAGGACGTCGGAAAGACAATGGCAGACCTGAAGTAGTTTTAAGGATTAAATTTAATTAGTTAATTACTCGCTACACCTACTTCAAAGTAGGGGGATGCTTTGGGGCCGGAGCAATCCGGCCCCACTTCCGCCCCGGAGGCATTGTTGGATAAGTTCCTCACATTCACGATCGTTGGGCTCAGTACCGGGGCTATCTACGCGATTATTGCCAGCGGACTCGTGCTCACATATACAACCACCGGAATCTTCAATTTTGCTCAGGGTGCTATCGGCATGCTCTGCGCCTTTGCTTTTTGGCAGATGTACATAGCTTGGGAATGGCCACTCTGGCTGGCATTGCTGCTCTCTCTGCTCGTCTTGGCTCCCCTAATTGGTGCGTTTATCGACACCGCAATTATGAGAGGCCTTGAGGACACGACAGAGGTCACGAGGCTCGTCGTATCAATTGGACTCTTGGTCGGGCTAATCGGATTAGCGAACTGGATTTGGAAGCCTGGCATCAGCCGTAACGTGTCCCCATTTTTTAGTGGGCATTACTTCTCGCTCGCGGACACACGAATCACAGGGCAGCAACTAATTACTATTGCAGTTGCGATAGTCGTTGCATTGGTTCTCTGGCTTTTCCTAAAATTTACCCGCACCGGTGTTGCCATGCGAGCGGTGGTAGACGATCGAGCTCTTGCATCCTTGAACGGCGCCCGCCCAAATCGCGTGTCAATGCTCGCATGGGCCATGGGTTGCACGCTCGCTGGCATCGGCGGAATTCTCATTGCTCCGAACGTGGCCCTTGATGCGGGAACGCTCTCTCTATTAATTGTCAATGCATATGCCGCAGCGATTATTGGCCGCCTTCGAAGCCTGCCTCTTACCTTCCTAGGCGCATTGATTCTTGGGTGCACAGAGGCGTATTTGTCTGGTTATCTCAATAGCACGCCGAATCTTGCCGGGCTTCGTCTTGCCGCGCCGGCGATCCTTCTCTTCATTGTTCTTCTAGTAATCCCAACGTCACGTCTGCGAGGGCGTCGCCAGAGTCGCGAATTTTTTCCAATGCCAAGCTGGTCTGGAACATTTATCTTTGCTGCTGCTGTCATATTTGCCGGAGTTGTACTTGCGACAACACTCTCAAATGGCGATGCAGTTACCTATGCCAAAATTTTCTCGGTTGGGATTCTTGCGCTCTCACTAGTTCCATTAGTGGGTTTTGCAGGGCAGATTTCTTTAGCAACTCTTTCTTTCGCTGGAATCGGCGCATTGGTATTTGCGCATTTAGGGGCGGGTGGTAATCCGCTAGCCCTAGTACTCGCGTTCGTTATTCCCGCAGCAGTTGGGGCGCTAGTAGCACTCCCGGCCCTTCGTCTGTCTGGTATTTACTTAGCGCTTGGCACCGCCGCGTTTGCGGTAGCCCTCGACCGGTGGATATTCAATCTCGCCGATTTTGATATCGGACCACTGCACATAAGTCTCTTCCAACTTGGATCCACAGAGGTTGCCCCGCTAAATATTTTTGGATATTCATTCAACACTCCAGCGCGTCAGATGATCCTTGTCAGCGTTGCATTTGCATTAATTTCGATTTGTGTAGTTGCAGTTAGGAAGAGCGCTTATGGCCGTCGTCTGCTTGCTATGAAATCAAGCGAAGCCGCATGCGCGACTCTTGGCTTAAATCTCGTAGGCACAAAGCTCAGTGTCTTTGCTTTATCAGCGGGAATATCCGGAGTTGGCGGCGCAATTTTGGGTACCCAACTGCGATCAATTAGCCCGCAGAACTTTGACTTTGTAAGTGGTTTGCCGGTGCTTCTTCTGACAGTAGTTGGTGGAATTGGTGCTGTCGGTGGTGCTTTATTTGCAGGCGTTTCGCTCATGGGTCTGCTTCCACTGATTTCACTTCTCGGCGTATTTTTCGCGAAGGTTGCAGGTTTGCTCCCAGGCATTGCAGGTGTAGGGCTTGGACGCAACCCCAATGGAACTGTGCACGACATGAGGGATGGCTTCGAATCGATAGCGCGGTATAGACCAGCCATAATTTGGCTAGCGATTGTTATACCAGCGGTATGGATTCTGAGGCTCGCTGGCATTTATGGCAACGCGGTCTTCTTTCCACTTCTCGTGCTCTCGCCCGTTGCAGCCGTCACCTTTGCAACTCTCAAAATTGGTGGACTAGAGCAGACTCCGACGGTCGACGAAATACCGCTCGAGTGGAAGGGTTTCATTGAGCCATGGAAGTCGAGTGATGTTATTGAGTTAGATATGGCTCTTGGTATGAATGAGGTGACTCTCCATGTCTCTCCTTGAGATAGCTGAGGTCTCTGTGCGCTTCGGGGGCAATCTCGCTCTTGATGGTGTAACGCTCTCTGCTGAGGCTGGAGAGATTACTGGGCTAATTGGACCAAATGGTGCAGGAAAAACAACCTTATTTAACGTAATCACAGGCCTTCAGTCGCCCACCTCAGGGCGGGTTATTTTATCGGAGCGCGATCTTGGAAGGCTCTCACCGACCAAGCGTGCGCGTCTTGGTATGGCGCGCACCTTCCAGCGCTTGGAGTTGTTTAGTCTGCTAAGCGTGCGTGAAAATATTCGTGTTGCCGCTGATATTTATCGGTCATATAGCGGATCTAAGGACGATCCAGCATTGGTCGTGGAATCAATGATTGACAAAGTTGGTCTACGCGAAGTTGCTGATGCGAGAGTCGATTCTTTGCCAACAGGGCAGTGCCGACTTGTGGAGTTGGGTCGCTCGCTCGCTACGAGGCCTAAGGTCTTGCTGCTAGATGAGCCAGCATCTGGCCAGGATGACAACGAGACAGTTGCTTTTGCGACGTTGCTTCGAGAGTTAGCCGCAGACGGAATGGCTGTAGTGCTTGTAGAGCATGATGTCGCTTTGGTGATGGAGGTATGCGCACGCGTCCATGTGCTGGACTTCGGGCGTGTAATCGCATCAGGTGCGCCCTCCGCTATTCAGACTGATGCAGCAGTGCTCGCTGCTTATTTAGGGTCTGGTGCTAAATGAGTCAAGAGACTCCACTCTTAGAACTCAGAGGAATACGCGCTTCATATGACCGAATAGAGGCCCTGTTCGGGGTTGACCTTGTTGTAAATCAGGGGAGTGTTGTCGCTCTTCTAGGTCCTAACGGTGCGGGTAAGACAACACTTCTAAAAGTTGCATGTGGGCTAATGGCGCCTAGCGCGGGCGATGTGCTCTATGCCGGCAAGAGAGTCAACGGGACGCGGCCCGAGGAACTAGCGAGGCGTGGAATATCGATGGTGCCTGAGGGAAGGGGGATATTTCCAAATTTGAGCGTGCGTGAGAACCTTAAAATGATGACCTATACCGGAGTCTCTCTCTCACAGGTTGAGGAGATCGCGTTTGAACGCTTCCCGAGACTCGCTGAGCGGTCTAGACAGTTAGCTGGGACAATGTCGGGCGGAGAGCAACAGATGCTTGCTATGGCGCGAGGACTCGCTACTAATCCTGCCGTTTTAATTCTTGATGAGCTCTCAATGGGCCTGGCCCCAATCATTGTTGAGGAACTTTATGAGATCGTTGCTCAGGTTGCGCGTAGCGGAGTATCTATTCTTGTAGTCGAGCAGTTTGCTAGCTCTGTACTGGGTGTAGCCGATCGTGCAGCCATCATGGTGCATGGTCATATAGTTAGAGACGGGACTCCACAAGAGTTGGAGAGCGAATTGTCAAATGCATACCTAGGAAATCAGCCGGAACGTAGCGGGGGAAATAAATGAACGCAGAGCAGACAGATCGAGTGGAGCAGTTCAGAGCAGAGATGGAGCAACTCGGCGTCAAAGATCCATCACAGGGGCGTGACCGTCTTTGGCTGAGAATGGCTGTCGGTTTAATGCTCGTTGGTCTGATCATTGCCATCGCGGCTTATCCGCTCGCCGCGGTGGGAAACAATCTTGAGCAGGGGCAGGCGATAGTGCAAGGCATACTTGGACTAACTGCTGCGGTAGTGGGATCGGCGCTTTTCCTGCGCTACTCATTCGCCAATTTTCTCCGATTCTGGATGGCACGCCTCTCTTTTGAGCAGCAGGCACAGACCGATCGAATTATCGGTAGTCGCTAACTTGATCTTGTTGGTCTCGCCTTAATCGGCGTTTCTTGGGTGCTGCGCTGCTACCGTGACCCGCTATGGAGTTTCGACGTATTCACGCCCTTCCGCCCTATGCCTTTGCAGAGATTGACGCCCTGAAGGTATCGGCCCGTCGCGCAGGCGAGGATGTTGTCGACTTAGGTTTTGGGAACCCTGACCTCCCTTCTCCAGAGATTGCGGTGGAGAAACTCGCAGAGGCTGCGCGCAATCCAAGAAATCATCGTTACTCCGCGACTCGCGGTCTCCCGCGCCTTCGCCTCGCAATATCTGACCTCTACAAGCGTCAGTTTGATGTTGATCTCAACCCGGATACTGAGGTCTGCGTAACGAT
>CAMDSG010000061.1 GCA_945907055.1 Bifidobacterium breve
TACCTGCATTGAAAGAAAAGCCGCGGGCTGGACTCTGTAATCACGATGAGCCTCGTTGTATCACTAACCGGCGTATACGACGCAGATGGAGGAGCGATAGGCGAGTTGAGGTATTGGATCGGCGCTCGCCTAGGTAAAACGCATTGCTCGCTCTGCGAAGTTACACATTCCGCGATTAGGGAGAGGCGTGAGTGGAGCGAGACGCGATCGACTTTGAGCGTTGAGTTCCGCACTGTCCATCGAGATGAGCAGAGCAAACCCGTCTCGACTGCAACTAACGGCCTATTCCCAGCTGTTGTCGCTCAAGATGAGAATGGAGCGGCATACCTGCTTCTCGGCCCTGAGGATATTGAGGAGATTGCTCGCTACGCCGAGCCCCACCTTGCTTTGGTTGCAGCGGCAGAGCAAGCGGGTACAGCGGTTGGCCTCTCTTGGCCGGGGGGATCCCTAAGAAATCCCTGAGCGACCCAAGCAGGTCGCCTTTAGGTGTGAAGATGTATACCTATCAGAGCCGATGAGAAGCGCTAGTGAGAGTTCATAAAGGAATTACAGATCGCCATCAAGGATATTTACGCGCAGTTTTTCTCAGGCTGCTAGCCCTCGTCTCTTTGATAGGTCTTATCTCCTCACTCTCGGTCAGTGCTGATACTCGAGAAGCCTCTGCTACTCAGCGCCCTGCGGTGGTCGTAAAAAATGCGGGCTCAGGTACCGCGGCGGCGCCGCGCATCGCTGCGCTCTCCTCGTTTGTGACGCGCTCTGACGCGACAGTGGTCGAGTCGAATCGAGATCTTGGAAATCTGAGGTCGCAGCTAGTACGCCTCCAGAGTGCAGAGGCAGCAGCGCGCGCCCATACTGATGAGCTAGGAGTCATCGAAGCGCAGGCCCAGAGCAACCTCATTGAGGCTAGAGCGACTCTAGCTAGCCTCGCGGCAGCAGCGTATAGAGATACTGCGAGTGCACCGGCCTTTGTCATATTTTTGAGGGCTAGAACTCCACTCGATATCGAGTACCGCCAGGAGCTTGTACGGCAGACTGCACGAGTTCGTAATAGGGCAGTAAGGCAAGCAAAATCTGCAGAGGTCATAGCTGCGAATGCAACAAGAACTGCACGAATCGAGCGAGACCGTATCCGGGGAGAACTCGAGACAGTCTCTGCCCGGATACCTGCAGTGGAGAAGCGTGGTAACTCCGCTCGCATCAGCGCTACGAACGGTAGGTTCTGGCTGGCGCGTTGGAGCTCAATCGCTAACGGTACGGCGACCGCAATACGCGGGCAGCCAGTACTCGGCTCAGAGGAGATGTCGCGTTGGTTTGTTGGTACACGCGGTAATCGGTCTCGAGCCACAGTTCCAATGCCTGAGCTTGCGCGCTACTACGTCGAGGAGGGTTCCTCTGAGAATATTCGTGGCGATATTGCATTCGCTCAGAGCGTCTTAGAGACAGGTGGCTTTAGGTTCCCAGATGGAGGCCAGGTTGCTCCTAGCGATAATAACTTTGCAGGTATGGGTGCTTGTGATTCTTGTGCATCTGGTCGGTCGTACCCTGCAGCCCGAATCGGTGTTAGGGCGCAAATGCAGTTGCTGCGCGTCTACGCGCAGCCTGGTCTGCGTAACTCAATGCTGGGTAACCCCGCAGTAGACCCGCGCCTCGATACTCATTATCTAAAGGGGAAGGTCCAGGCATGGTCTGGCCTAACCGGCACCTGGGCGACTGCTCGTGCATATGGAGATCGAATCATTGAGATCTACTCAGAGATGCTTTCATGGCTAACGGACCGCGCAGGCTTGGGATAAATCTAAGAGGCCCTGATTCGCTTTGAGAACATCACGAGCGAAGACAAACTCGTAGATCCCTCCAAATTAGTGAGTAGCTCCAAGACTCTCTGCGATTGCTTCTCCTGCTCTGCGGCCAGAGAAAAGCGCTCCTTGAATAGATGCGGTATCCCGATGATCTCCGCACACCCAAAGGTTGTCCCCAAGATTGACGCGTTGGCGAGCGTTAAGTGGCGCGCGCTGATCGGGGTGGCCGTGCACAATTCGGTCTATGCGAAGCGTCTCCCATGACTCGACGACAGGCCCAATCCATTGCGTTAGGTGCTTCCGCGCCTGCGTCTCTAATCCAACGTCTCCAACGGTTCCAGGAATCGATGCGGCGATTAAACACTTTCCGGGAGGAGCATATTTCTCGGAGACAGCGCTCATGATCGCTAGATTGCGTACAGCGGCATCGGTGCTCCCATCGAGAGCGATGAACTTACCTATTCCCGGTGGCGGCGAATCTGCTGAGAACCAGATACACGATGTTGAGCGCGAACCTGGATTAGGTATCCCTAACAGCCCTGAGGCGCTTGCTCCATCAGTTGCAACTACGACTGCGTCTGCGGTGATGCGATCTCCCCCGTCGATTATGAGATGAGTTCCGGTTGTCTCAACTGCTCGCGCTCCAAGGCGGATAGTTCCAGGGGCAAGCGATGAGGCAAGTTGTTTAGTAATTTCTCCCATGCCCTGTGCTGGAACTCCTGAGGTGCCGGCAGCCAGCATACGCAGTATTAAAAGAAACCTGAGGGAGGAGACCTCAAGATCTGGATCAAGTTGAATACCTGAGAAGAGTGGTCGCCAGAAATTATTAATCATGCGATCAGAAAACTTGCGCTGTTCAAGGAAGTCGTGAGTGGAGGTATCGCTGCGATGTAGTAGGTCCTGAACGCTCCCGGTGCGGGCAGAAGTCACTAACGCAAGTAGTCGCAGTTTGTCTGCCAGGGAGCCAATCGGCGCTCTTGTCGTCTCGAGTAGAAGGTGTGGTTTCTTAAGCGGATCGGCAACGCGCCAGTTACGTTCGTTTACCCTTACAACTGCGCCGCGATCAAACAGGCGCATATCTAACTGTGTTAAGTCAATAAAACGCTCTACCTCTGGGTATGCAGTAAGAAGTATTTGAAAACCGCGATCAAGGCGATAGCCATCAAGTTCGTCGGTGCGCACTCTCCCGCCAACACCATCCGAGGACTCAAAGATCTGGGCATCAATGCCATGATGCTGGAGGGTACGCGCGCAAGCTAATCCCGCAAGACCTGCACCGATAATCGCTACTGACACCTTTGAGAAACTATCTATTCTTGGAGTTGTTGAGCGATGCGAGCATGGGGGGTGGAGGGCCGAGAGCCCAACCTAGAACTGCCAGTAGCGCCGCGGTACTGGGTTTTATTACGACCTGGGAGGTGATGATGGGGAGTGGCAAGCGCAGTAAAACGCGCTGCCGAAGGCTCAAGAGTTCAATCGCCGCTGCGGCCATAAGGCCATATGCAGGCATCACAGGAAGGGGGAGAGGGGGCAGGACTAAAAATCTAACCACCTCGTGTGCCTTATCGCTAGGTGCTGCATCTGGGTGATTCGAGATCCAATGCGATAATGCTTTTGAAGTCTCGGGAAGGTCGTCTGCGCCAAGAGCCAGCCCTAGTACGCGCATCTCCTGAACATAGGTGTCTGCCTCTTTCTCTGTAATGCGCTCCCCATAAGTGCGGTATGCAACTAGGAAAGACTCAACCTCTACGTTGTGTACCCATGAAAGCAAAGCGGGATCGTTAGCGCTGTAGCTGCGACCATCTGAAGCCTGACCCCTGACTTTTAAATGCACATTACGGACCATCTCGATCGCCTTCTGCGCCTCGGGGGTAGAACCATAAGTGGTTGTGGCGACAAAGCGCCCGGTTCTAGCTAGCCGACCAAGTGGGTCAGAGCGGTAAGCCGAATGCTCGGCCACTCCTGCAATAGCGAGTGGATGAAGTGACTGAACGAATAATGCACGCAGCCCACCAATAAGCATTGATTTATCTGCGTGAATCCGCCAAGTTATAGACCCCGGACCAAAAATGCCAGGGTCTGATGCATCTGCGATATCAAACTCTGGGTACTCACCGCTCCCGGCAGTAAGCATTGATCGGGCAGCGTCTCCGACTTTTCTCTGAACTAGCCCAAACGCTGCACTGGGGAAGTTGGCGATCTCAAATGCTGCATCGATCGGTGCTGCGAGGATTCCAAATGAATTACTGCGACTCGAGTTATCCACTTCGGACCTAACTTTTTAGCGGCATACGGGGTTCATTCTCGTCCCCGTACCCTAGGGCAGGCTCCTCAATTTCAAATGACCAAGGCTGGAGAACTATTAGTGACAGAAGACACGGGACCATGACTGCAAGCATCATGCCAGGGACTGTCACCCCCGAGTCATTAAGCAGGAGCCCGAGTACGGCCATGGTCGCGAATGAGATTCCGCCAGCACGCAGCGTCGGTAAATTCGAGTTCAGTCTTTTTATCCAGGGTGTTTTGAACCCTAGGAAAGCCAAGAATGCAAGTAGCGCAATCGTTGCGATTACCCACGTTGGCACCAAGAATGTGTTGAGCATTAGACCTGCCTTGCGCTCTACCACGGTGACGAAGCCACCTATGCCTTCATTCCCGATCTTCTCAAAGAATCTCCCGACATGGGTTCGGGAGTCGCGAGGGCGTGTGAGGTCAGCAAACCCAACCAGGAGTCCCGCTATTAATAATGCAATTGAGAAAAGTGCAATGGATTTAGCCTTGATTTGTTTACCAGCCGCTAGCCACAAAAAGACTGCAAAGGCTGGAGCATTCGATAGGGCGCCACCAAAATCTTGACCCCAAGGCGGAGCCGCAACAACGACGAGTACGAACCCGAGGAGGATTGCTGCAATGCGAACCCCTCGCTTACCGCCAATCCATGCAGCGAGAATTGTCGCGAGGATGAGTGCACTTGCGCTCAATTGGGCCGATGCGGGGTTGCCCAAGCCACTAATTCGTACTCCAATTGAAGGCGAGTAACCAAAGACAGTGGCGAATTGAAGCCGAGTTCCAGTAATCGTGTCCACTGTGTGCAGGGCGACAATAAATCCTGTGGCAGCGGCCGTCGGGAGAAGCCAGTTGAATCTCCTCAACGTGGTGCAGGTAGCCCCAAAAATGAGCGCGAACGCAACGACAAACAACCAATAGGCCCCCGCTCCCCAAATATAAAATGGAAGGGGAGCGCTGAGGAAGGTTGCGGCCACCATTCCAAGGACAGCGAGACAGAGTCCAGCGAACGGGATTTTAGCTTTAGCAAACTCTGGATTCTGGAGAATGAGCAGACTGGCGATAAGCACGACAGCGATCGCCAATGCGACCATTGCGGTGCCGATTACTGAGTCGCGAAACTGCGACTCGAAATTCTCGCGACTGAGTTGTGAGACTCGAGTATCAAAGGAACCTTTGGAGGCTGAAAATTTAGCCGGGCGACCCTCCATTGTCTCGGGGGCCGTAATTTGAAGTTGGGTAAGAGTTGTAGGAGCCAAATCTTGAAGGCTTATATAGCCCGGTCGATTTGTTGTTCCACTCTGAGCCAGACCTGCCTCGATCCCAGGGCCGCGCATAGCGAATAACCCGAGGTTCCGCTCGTACGAAGGGTGGAACGCTCCAAAGGCAATTACTAGGTCTCGCTTGGTGTCTACGCGATCCAAGAGCTGCCCGATCATGCGATCGCTTGCTTCGAGCGCCGATATCCGTTGGCGTTTGCGCTCCGCGGGGCTTACAAAAAGTCGGTACGCGTCCGCTCTTGCAAGATCAGAGGCCTCAACGAGAACCACCGAACGGTCTCGCCACGCTCTATCGAAAGCCTCTACGACTTTAGAGGGATTCAACTCCAATCCAAATGGAGCGCGATTCCTTTTCCTCAGGAGAGAACTCGATAACTCGCCGTCGGGCAAGCGCCCTGTCGCGTCGACCAAGGCAAGAGCGGCCTCTCGATGAAGTCGGTCCTCATCTGTTGTCTCTTCACTATGGTCGGCATTCGCAATAACGCTGGGCGTGTAGGAGGAAGCAATTAGCGCATCAGTTAATGCCCCTGGCGTCGAGTCAAAGAGAAACTCGTTATTCTCCGCAACTAGTGCCGGAAAATTGATTGCGCCCGCGGGAGCGTTCAATTTATATCCAGTTCGACGTTCGTAGATATCTGCGGCGGTCGTCCCTCCGTATCGCTCATTCTCCTCGAGGACCGCGCCAGCCCCGGCGCCTCCCGTGGAGCGAGTTCCGGCTCCAATTGTTGTATAGCCATCTCCAGCATCTGTGTTACGCGTCGTGGTGCGCAGCATTAAATTTGCCATGGAGGACTTCTTGAGAAATGCCTCAAGGTTTGGAAGGTCGTGGTTCTTTACGTCCGCCCAGGTGACAGTAGGTAGAGCCAACAGAAGAACCCGCTTAGGCGCAGAAGACCCTCCCGCCGAAGACCCTCCCGCCGAAGACCCTGCCGTAGCCGCTCCGGCGGGGGCAGCGATCAAGATCGATGTCGCAATTACACCAAGAGCGGTCGCACGTTGCAGGAATGTGCATGCTCCTCTGCCAATCAATGCTTTTGCGATACGCGTCTGGCGGTTATACATCAGTGGTTTGTGCATTGCGCTAAATCATGCCACCGGCAGACTGCAAGCGTGCGCCTAGCAGAGAATAGATTTTGAAGATTGGAGCCTTGGGTCCATGCCTTCTTAATCCTTGAGGGATTTAGCCTGTGAGTATTGATATCCCTAGCGATAGGAGTTAGCGGTTGACTAACTCCGCACTTACTTCCCAGAGTCTCTTCTGCGCGTCAATATCTAATGCTTGAGAAGTAGGCTTCTTGAGCCTTGACTTCTCGTAATACCCCCCGCTTGCTGTAGCAGTTGATTGGTCTGTGGCCACAAAAACCGATGTGGCTGCACCTTTCTTGGGGCTGATTGCGAATAATTGGGCTCCGAGTGCAACGGCCCAATCAAGGCGCCCTGTATCTCCATCGCGACCAAACCTGCTCGCTACGTAACCGGGGTGAAGAGAGTTGGCTGTAACGCCGCTGCCGGAGAGTCTCTTCGCAAGTTCATTTGCAAACAGGATATTGGCGAGTTTCGACTCTCCGTATACGCCCATTCCTGAGTAATTCTTTCGGCGCTCAAGGTCGTCAAAATTGACTCCGTTGCGCGCGAACTTGTGGGCATTTGATGCAACTACTACGACGCGCGATCCGCCGAATTCCTGAGCCGTCTTTGCGAGGATTCCGCCCAAGAGGTCGGTGAGTAGAAAATGACCGAGGTGATTAACTCCGAACGTTGTCTCGAAACCATCGACCGTCATGCTCCGTTGTGTCTGGAGGAGTCCCGCATTATTTAGTAAAACATCAATGCGGTCGGTCGCGCTCATCACTGTGGTTGCGAATGACCTAATTGACGCAAGGCTTGCGAGGTCGAGCGATAGCAACTCAACTTTTGTCGAGCCGCTGCGCTCCTTCACCTCTGATAGGGCATCCGCTCCTCGTTGTGCATCGCGGGATGTGAATATCACCCGAGCGCCCATTGAGGCTATTGCGATTGCGCTCTCTTTACCTATGCCCGCATTGCCACCCGTTATAACAACTGTTTTTTGGCTAATGGTTTGGCCGATGGATTCAGAAGTTTGATCGTCGATTTGTCCCATAGTCACAGATCCTAAGGCCAATCCTCGCGAAGTTGGATCTCAGCTTTGATCGGCCGATGGTCGGACCCAACATTGGGCTCTACTGATGCGGATAGAACTCTCCATGACTGATCGATCCAGATGTGGTCTATCTGGCTATGTGGTCGAGCCGAGGGCCATGTTCGCCCCTTTACTGCGCGCCGCCGGCCTCGCAATACTGACTTGATGGGAGGGCCCCACATGTTGCAGTCGCCGACAATTGCACTAGGGCCTCCAATGTCATTGACTGCATGATGAAGGCGTCGCAGTTGGGGGAGCGATCCCCATAGACGGTGAGAGGCATGTACGCCAGCGATCGTTGCTCTTGAACCAGACGGAAGCGAGACGGTTAGCGCTAAACCAAAGCGTTCTTTTATTGCATCACCAGGGGCATGACCAAGGTTGATGTTTACGCGATCAACCACGGGAAGACTCGTGAGTACAGCCAGACCGCAGTCGCCGACCTCGCCCGGCGGGAGGGCAAGGCCTCGCGGTCTAGCCGAGTTACGGTCAGACATAATTGGTAACTCGTGGAGCGTCATCCCAAGTCTCATGGCTATTTCAGCGGCATAGCCTGCCTCGGCATTAGGGCGCCACGACTCCTGCAGCACTAAAACCTGAGGGTTAAGCGCCGTGCATGCCTCAACTACATCGAAGGGAAGGCCGGCGAGAGTGACCCCCCAGTGGGTGTTGAAACTTGCTATCCGTAGAGTGTCTACTTCGGCTCCCAAAGTCGAGGGCTGCCTGTTACTGACTGCCTCTGCTGTTGATATTTAATAAGGCTGAAATCGGCTCCATGCCGCACGGTACTCGCCGTACCTCCTAGTCTCGCCCATGTCCGCTATTCATTTAAGGAGCAAGAAAAATGGTTGATGTGCTTGCGGGGTATGACCTCTCTGGTCAGGTTGCAGTCTTAACAGGAGCAGGTAGCGGGATCGGTAAGGCATCTGCACTTACTCTCGCTGCAGCTGGAGCAATCATCGTCGGCGGCGACATCGACGAGGCTGCCGCTCAGGCCACAGCAGATGAAATCCACGACTCCGGGGGTATCGCATCGGCTGTTCGTACCGATGTCACATCACGCGCGCAGGTCGATGCGCTGATCGATGGTGCCGTCGCCTCCCATGGACGTATCGACATCATGGGGAATATTGCTGGTATTCCCCACAACAAAATGGTCGCCGAAGTAACAGATGACGAATTCGAGCGAATTCTTGCGATCAACATGAAGAGCGTTTTCTACGGTTGCCAAGGCGCTATTCGCCACATGATTCCCCAAGGCTCTGGCAATATCATCAACATCTCTTCTGGGGCAATCGACACCCCTGCGCCAACTCTTGCTTGCTACGCAATGACCAAGGCAGCTGTCGCAATGCTCACGAAAACACTTGCTACCGAGGTTGGGCCTGAGGGAATCCGCGTCAATGCCGTTGCGCCTGGAGTGATTCACACCAACTTCTCTCGGCACAACTACACCGATGCAGAGGGCAACGAAGACCCTGAGCGCGTTGAGAAATACAAGAAGCGTTTCGGGTCAATGGCTCCGCTTCGCCGGGTTGGTGAGGCTCAAGATGTTGCAGACACCCTGCTTTTTCTCTGCTCAACGGGTGCTTCATTTATGACCGGACAGATTCTGCGCCCCAA
>CAMDSG010000062.1 GCA_945907055.1 Bifidobacterium breve
ATCGGCACCGATAATTGTTGCGAGAGGAGCGACGGTCTCGACGCATCGAAGGTAAGGGCTGGAGTGGACGGTCTTAACTAGCGGGCTGAGTATTGTCGCTAGCGCAAGTGCTTGGCGTTGACCTCGGCCGTTTAGTGGGCGTAAACGATCGTCGGTCCCATCCCATGAGCTCCTGCTTCCCGCTCGGGCATGGCGCACTACATAGACGGTGTGAGAAATACTCATGGCGCAATCCCACCCAAAAGATCACGGTCCATGCTGTAAGTCAGTAGCTGGTCTGCTCCGTCGAATGACAACCAGCGAACTTCATCTACTTCTTCATCTGGAGTAAAGCCGCTCTCAACGGTGGCGCGCATCAAGAACCAAATAACGATCTTGGGGCGTCCCTTGTGGTCTGTGTACTCAAAGGACGGAAGCGTGGATTCGATCTCGGCCTTCCATCCAGTCTCTTCCTCGACCTCTCTGGTAGCGGTCTCTTCATCAGTCTCGCCGTCCTCAGACTTGCCTTTGGGCAGGCTCCAGTCGTCATATCGCGGACGATGCACCACAACTACTTGCGTCTCTCCGTCAACCTCGCGCAGTACTACTCCACCTGCGGCCCTAACGATGTTGAGAGTTGGTTTCATGACGTAAGGGATCTTTGTCGTGTTCTTTGACCGAGTGTTTCGTGGGTATCTACACCGCGGGTGGTTGGAACCTTGCTCCAGTCGCCGTCTGGGCCAAGCGACCATGCCAAGGTGTCGTCGTCGAGTTCGACAGTGAGCATTTCTTCTAATCGCGCGCATAGGCGCGGGTCGGTTATTGGTGTGATTGCTTCAACGCGTCTATCAAGGTTACGAGGCATCATGTCGGCAGATCCGATTAAGTACTCAGCGCTTGTCGGGTCAGCGCCGAATCTATAGATGCGTGAGTGCTCCAAGAATCTTCCAACGATAGAGCGAACATGAATACCCTCTGAGAGGCCAGGTACCCCAGGGCGAAGGCAGCAGATTCCTCGGACAATTAAGTCAATCTTGGCCCCAGCAGTTGCTGCGGCATACAACTCATCGATGATCTCCGGGTCTACGAGACTGTTCATTTTCATCATGATGTAGCCATTCGCCCCAAGCGATCCCTGAGAGCGAATCCGCTCGATCATTCCGCTGCGTAGGGAATTAGGAGCAACAAGCAACTTGCGGTACGTCTTACCACGCGCATATCCAGTTAGGTGGTTGAAGAGGTCTGTTAGGTCCTCGCCAATCTCTGGGTCTGCAGTGAGTAGTCCGATGTCTTCGTAGAGGCCTGCGGTGACAGCGTTGTAGTTGCCGGTACCTATATGGCAGTAGCGACGAAGTCCGTCAGGCTCTTCGCGCACTATGAGGAGCACCTTGGTGTGAGTCTTCAGGCCGACGAGTCCGTAGACGACATGAACACCGGCCTCCTCCAGGTCGCGAGCGCGGTCTACGTTTGTTTGTTCGTCGAAACGGGCCTTTAGTTCTACGAGTGCAACTACTTGTTTGCCGGCATCAGCGGCACGAACCAATGCATTGACGATTGTGCTCTCCGGCCCACCTGCTCGATAAAGAGTCTGCTTTATTGCGAGTACCTTTGGATCACGTGCCGCCTGCTCAACGAATGCCTCAACCGAGCCTGCAAAAGATTCGTACGGGTGGTGAACGAGGACGTCTCGGCTGCGGAGAGTTCGAAATATGTCAGGAGTTCCCTCTGCTCTTAATAAGGCCGCAGGAGTGATTGGAGTCCAAGGCTCATCCTTCAGTTCGGGTCGATCAAGTTTGTAGATCGTCGAGAGGCCCGATAGGTCGAGCGGACCATCGACGATGTTCACCTCATGTAGGGAAAATTCAAGCTCGCGACAGAGCATGTCAAGCACATCGGCGGGCATATCAGCGCCTACCTCAAGTCGCACTACATCGCCTGATCGCTTGCGTTGGACCAATACGCTCTCAATGGCCTCAATTAGATCGGCTGCTTCATCCTCTAGCTCAAAATCGGCATCGCGCGTGACGCGGAACGCTTGGCAGCCAATGATCTGCATACCGAAGAAGAGTTCAGCGAGATGGCGCGAAATGAGCTCTTCAATAGGTATGAATCTACGACCATCTTTCAGGCCAATAAATCTTGGAAGGTTTGATGGAATTTTGATACGAGCGAACTGCTGCTCTCCACTCGCTGGATCATGGACCGTAACCGCAAGGTTGAGTGAGAGATTCGAGATGAAGGGGAAGGGATGAGCCGGGTCCACTGCCAATGGAGTGAGTACAGGGTAAATACGAATGCGGAATAGCGCCTCTAACTCGGCTCGGTCTTGTTCGTCGAGGGTCTCCCATTCCGGGAAGAGGATTTGCTCGCGGGATAACGCATCAACGATCTCACCAGTAAAGACGCTCGAATGGCGGCTAACCAATTCGTTGACGCGCAGTCTTATCGCCTGTAACTGAGCGAGTGGGTCCATTCCATCTGCTGAGCGAGTTCGTATACCGGCCTGCATCTGCTCCCGAAGACCAGATACGCGTACCTGAAAAAATTCGTCGAGGTTGGTAGAGAAGATCGCTAGGAACTTGGCTCGCTCGAGTAACGGTCGGTTCGAGTCCTCGGCGAGTGCAAGTACGCGTTCGTTGAAATCAAGCCACGAGAGCTCTCGATTGAGAAGGCGTTGGCTATTAGCGGATGGGTTGATCTCGGGCTCCATACGCTTGATGCTACCTATCCGAGATTTGGGCGTTCGTAGAGGGGCTAGAGCTGCCATTTTGGATGGGTATCTCCGCGAGTCGGGCCGGGGAGCCGCGAGGGCTTGGGCGCCCCGGCCGACAGGCGGTCCAGCGGAAGGGGGGTAGTTCCGCTGGGCTGCGCTGGCGTGTCGCCGACCCTAAATGAGGTGGCACACGAGCGCATGAAGAGAAGGTTAAACAACCCATGTTGCGCTTTGGCAGCGAGACGTGCCCCCTACGGTGGATAGAAGGTGAACAAGAGGCCAAGTAGCACCTGCCCATGCTCCAGATGAGGGCTACCGTGGAGATCACTGTGCTTCACCGTGACCCAAAAACCTACGCTCTGAATGATTTTGGACGACTTGCAGTGGCCCAGGGTGCTAGCTCATTCGGCGATGCGCTTCTCATGGTCTCTCTAGCTGGGTCAATATTCTTCAGTCAGGACATCTACAAGTCGCGCTCTCAGGTGCTGCTCTACCTTCTCCTTACGATGGCGCCGTTTGCAGTAGTCGCCCCAATTATTGGGCCAGCACTCGACCGATCAAAGGCTGGGCGACGAACACTGATGGCCATCGGCCTATTCGGGCGCGCGCTTACCTGCTATCTGATGGCTGGGCGACTCGACACACTCTTTCTCTACCCACTGGCATTTGTTGCGTTGGTACTTGCAAAAGGGCACACAGTCGCCAAAGCGTCGTTGGTGCCCGCAGTCGTCAAATCAGATGCGGCGCTAGTCGATGCCAACTCGCGTCTTGCATTCATTGGTGTGGTTGCGAGCACAACCGGAGGAGTTCTTGGAGCAGGGATAATCGCGTTAGTCGGCTCGCCTTGGTCGCTGCGTTTTGGGGCAATCATGTTTCTAGTTGGCGGGATTTTGGCGCTTCGAATCCCAAAGGCAAAGGTCTCCACTACCCCTGAGACTCAAGAAGAGGTTGGTGAGCTGCACGCTCCAAGCATCATCTTCGCTGGTAGCGCTATGACCATCATGCGCGGCTCTGTTGGGTTCCTTGCATTCTTTTTGGCATTCCACCTTCGATCTAGTAATGAAGCAGAGTGGTTTTTTGGAGCGGTGTTGGCAGCGAGTGCGCTTGGGGGACTAGTTGGCGTAATCCTCGCCCCGATTGCTCGACGCAGGGCGAGAGAAGAGGTAATACTCTCATCCACCTTGATCGCTGGATCGTTCATGGCTCTAATAGCCGCACGGTACCCAGAGCGTTTCTCGACGTTGCTGCTTGTGTTGGTTATTGCGCTCTCTGCTCAGTGCGGGCGGATTGCATTCGACAGTCTTCTGCAGCGCGATGGACCCGAGCACTTACGTGGAAGAGCGTTTGCTCGTTTTGAGACGCGCTTCCAGGTGGCGTGGGTAGTTGGGGCTTTGATCCCCGTTGCTTTACTCGACCTATTAACCGAACGTGAGGGTTATTTTGCACTCGGATTAGGCCTCGCGTTCGCGGCTGCAACGTATATAGGGTCCCTCCGAACTCATGGTGCGTGGGCGGGCCGGGGAGGGCGTGGAGAGCGGGGAGATAAAGCCATTGCAAATGACGGACCCCCTGCGGAGACTGCACCGAGCGTGTATGACGACCAAGAGTCAAGAGATGATTATGAGGACGACTCGAGACCCGAACCGGGGATCTCAACATGAAAATCATTTCTTGGTCCGACTACGCGTGCCCGTTTGCCTACATTGGTTTTAAGAGACTTCTAAAGGCGCGCCCGCCCCGCGATAAAGGTATTGAGAGTAGTGAAGGTATTGAGAGTAGTGAAGGTATTGAGAGTAGTGAAGGTATTGAAAGTAGCGAGAGTAATCAGGTCACGTGGAGGGCTTATGAGCTCCACCCGGAGATCCCTGCGGGCGGTCTCGAGCGCCCGCGCGGTAAGCATGGAATCCTAAAAGCGCTTGCCTCAGAGGATGGCTTAACGCTCCGAGCATCTGATCGAGTCTGGACCTCGCGCCCCTCACTCTTGGCCGCAGAGGTTGCTAGGGCTCACGGAAAGCACGCGGAGATTCACGATCGCTTCTTCTCCGCCGCATGGGAAGAGGGGCTAGATCTAGGGCGCAGCGATGTTCTCCGCACCTTGATCAGCGACGTTGGGCTCGACCCCATCACGGTTCTAAACGAGATGACTGAGCAGCGCTACTTAGATGCCATTGTTGATGCTTTGGAGGAAGCGATGATGCTCGGGATCACCGGTACCCCTTCATATTTGTTGAATGGTGCAGTTCTGCGCGGGGTGCAGGAGGTCGAGGCTCTCCGCTAGAGCGCCTCCCCTAAAGTGCTTGTATTAGGAGGTGCTGGAATTAGTTCGAGGGAGTCTCTGTTAACTCAATGCGAGCCAGCCAGAGCCCCGGGGCCTCAAGTTCGCTCGGCGTTGGGAGCATGCTCTCTGATTCCCAGAGTCGGTGGAGCCCGGCGTAGCCAACCCTCTCAACTATGCCTGAACAGAAACTCTGCCCAAGCAAGACTGCATCACGATCTAGGCGTATTCCCAGAAGATTCTCAACAAAGCGCCCCGAGTCGCCTTGATCGACTCGATGCCTGCGCACTGCTTCATGGATCTTGCCAAACTCTGGAAGCAGTGGTCTGCCTAAGTGCTCAAGAACGCAGTCCCCATACCCGACCATCGCAATTACCAAGCAACGCAATGAGCGAGCGGCTGGTTCCTGGCGTGGGCTGCGCATCGCACCAAGAATTGCGTCTGGTTGCTCAGCCGCTGCGGCGACGGATTCAGGGTTCGTGGGGTCTAGCCCTCCAAATTGCTCCTCTAGGCGAGCGACATCAATATCGAAGCCCGATACATATTCGTTAGCAATTCGTGCAAGTGCGCTCTGAACCCAAGGCCTGCATCGAATCGATGTGTGGACTGCCTCGTGGAGTGCAACATAGAGGCGTAGGTCCTGAGGTTCAATTGACCACTCGCTCTCAAATGCCAAGAGGTTCGCAAGAACAAAGGTTGGCCCCGGTGCATCGGATGTCGGCAAAGGTAGGTCGTATCGTCCGAGTGCATTACGCGCGAGTGATCCGATCATCGATCCGGCTTGGGTGCCAAGAAGGATAGGAGCGATCATTTTCATGATTCCTCCGAACGGATCCGCGCCCCCCATGTTGAGCCCAAGTGCACTTAGCGGCCCGGCGAGTTCGGGCGGGAGCAGTGTTGGATCGAACGCAAGCCCATGCTCAGAGTCGATTTCTTGAGCAGCCTCAAGTGATCCACTCAATGTTGTCGCAAAGGTCTCGAGGAGTAGTCGTAGCGATCCGAGGTGCATTCTGGCCCACTCTGGAGCGCCGATAACTTTGACCGGCGCTGATAACACCTCAGTAACCCCGGTCTCGTTCGCTACATAGTCGCTTGCGATTCGGGCCAGTTCAATTAGTTCGGAGATAGTGGTAGATGGGATGCTTAAGTCATCGGATCCGTCGAGAGATACATACTCTGCTGTCTGTTTTGCAATCTCCCAGTTCACAGGTCCATCGGATTGGAGTAAGCGCATTAAATCCGCGAGATTCATCTGCGTGGGGTCGAAGCCAGGAATACCGAGCATTCCAAATGGATCGAAGCTCGACTCTGAGTCGCTCGGGTTATCGTCTGGGTCAATCGGGAATGGAAGGTCGCTCACATGGTCAGTGTAGATAAGAGTGGGGATGGATTTCCGGTCGCCCCGCGGGGCCATAACGTCGTTGTGACTGGCAGCGCAGGTTTTATCGGAGCAGCATTGCTCAAGCGGCTCTCTAGCGATATTTCAATAACCAGCCTGCGCGGCATCGATATCCTCGAATCAGACGGGGAGGTCAGTGGCTCCACCCACACTCGTGCCGATGTGCTTGCCCCGGGGCTTGAGAATCTTCTGGCCGGGGCTGACACCGTTGTCCACCTCGCTGGGGTAGTAGATGCCTCAAGTAGAGGATCACTAGCGGCCATAACCAACGTAGATGGGGCGCAGCGGCTACTCAATGCTTGTGCCTCTGCTGGAGTCACAACGATTGTGCGGGTCATACCGACAACCATCTATGGAGCTTGGCCGACTAATCCCGATGAAATTACAGAGGACTCCGCCATTCGCCCTGTACCGGGTTTTCTTCCGGCGGTTTACGCAGCAGAGGTTGAGAGGCGGCTACTTGACTGGCGCTTCGAGCACCCGGAAATACGCGTTGTCACACTGCGCAGCGTGCCGGTTCTAGGCCGCAATGCAGATCACATGTGGTCTCGAGTGCTTGTTGGCCCGATGCGACTTCGGGTGCGTGGAACTGAGATCGCACTCCAATTTGTCCACCCTGAGGATGTAGCAAGTGCAATCTCGTTTGCAGTAGTGAATGGTTTGGACGGGGCCTATAACCTCTGCGCGAATGGTGTAATAACGCCGGAGTCAGCCGACGAATTACTCGGGCGATCATGGGTACCCGCGTTGCCTCCAGAACTTCTAGAGCGGCTGCTCCTTAGAGCTTCGCGACTTAGGATCGGAGAAATTCCAGCCGAGGTTGTTCCATATCTTCAATATCCCGTATTTATCTCCAACAAGAAACTCTTAGATACAGGGTGGATCCCGAGGTATAGCAGCAAGGATGCATTGGAGGATGCAGTCGCAGGTGGAGTGTTAGAGGCGGTCGATTCGCCACCTGCGCCTAGTTGGCTGAGACGCGCTGGTATCGCCCTCGGTGTATTAACCCTTAGTTCGCTTCTAATCTCGAGGTTGAGAAAGAAGAAGTAAACGCCTCAGCTTTTGTTTGAGGTGGAGAGGTTCTTCGCTGTCCAGTCGGACCAGTCGTCAGTGAAGTATTTAATTCGGACTTTCTTGTATTCCTTAATCGACCAGAGAAGAGCGTGCTCATCGACGCCGGTCTCATCGCGGATTGCCTCAATGGTGGCTTCACAGTCTCGAGCACTTCGACCATGCACCATTGTGAATACCGTGTAGGGCCAGTCTTCATATGTAGGTCGGCGGTAGCAATGACTAACTGCTGCAAATCCCGCCATCTGTGGCCCAATCTCTTCAAGGCGGTCCTCTGGTACAGCCCATACACCCATCGCATTGGCCTTGAAACCTGCTGATCTGTGATTCATGACCGCAGCAAATCTCCGCATCAACTTGCGCTCTAAGAATGAGGCAAGAAGTTCTAGGAGTTCGTCCTCCGTGCAGCCGATGACCTCGGCCTGTGCGGCGAATGGCCTCTCAACAACTGGTAGGTCTGCCTGGACGACCGAGATTGCAGTCATCTCGAGAGCTGAGAGAACAGGGGCCGGCATATCCGCGCGACGCTCTGGCCGCTCGTGCTCCAGTACCTCTGCTTTTGCATTTGCAGCGGTCTTACCCGTCATATCGAGCTTGACGCCGATCTTGTAGAGCACCAGTGTTGGGAGTTTTCGTGTTACTAGTGACCCGCTTGTTTGATGAAGCGTCTCAACATGGGCGTCGAAATCTTCACCAGGAGGAGTCGCGAGTGTGTACCAAAGGTTGTAGGAGTGATTGCGCTTGTAGTTATGGCTCACGCCGGGGTGCTTGTTAATAATTGCTGCCGCTGCGTCGATGTGCTCGGGAGCAACTCGTGCAGCGATGAGCGCTGACTGGTATCCGAGGGCGCGCGTATCAAAAATGGCAGACATCTGGCGAAGCACGCCAATTTCTTTTACTGCGTTGACACGCTCAAGGACCACTGACTCCTCGACGCCTAAGCGTTCAGCAATGGCCGCGAATGGTCTCGTCACTATTGGGAAATCCCATTGGAGTGCGTTTAATAGGTCGCGATCCAAATCGCTTAGCACGATGGGGGATGGATCGGAGTCCTCTACTCGGGGGGACTCTGCTGCAGGGCTTGATTGATTCTCCATGACTCTATCCTCCCACCGAGCGGCTCTAAATGCCGGCTCAGGCGCAATGATCTTAAAATCCTTAAGACCGTCCTGTATTAAGACCTGCTATTAAGACCTGAATTATTAAGAGCCCTAGTCTGGAGGGCGATACCCAAGAATCACTGTCACCTCACGGGTTCGCCCTTGATTCTCCATTGTGAGCGAGACCCGATCACCAGGTGCGTGGGACTGCATGTACGCCAATAGAGTCTCTACTCCGGCGGTGCGTGCGCCATCGGTGGCGTAGATCTGTTCACCGACCAGAATCCCGGCGCCCTGGGCTGGCGATCCAGCCGAGACAGCGAGAACCTTGGAGTCGGTATCTAGTTCAAGCCCGAGCCAGCCGGCCTCGACTCTCTCGCCGTTTATGAATT
Source organism: Bifidobacterium breve (assembly GCA_945907055.1). Taxonomy (GTDB): domain Bacteria; phylum Actinomycetota; class Acidimicrobiia; order IMCC26256; family IMCC26256; genus IMCC26256. Next base: position 8,930 of record CAMDSG010000062.1, read on the forward strand.
GGGAGATCACTCTGCGCGCCATCGACGATGGGATCGCTAAGTATGAACCCATTACCTCGGCGATCACGACGCCCATGAATTCGCCGCTCGAATTAACAAGTGCTGTACCGATTGCGCTCGAGTCGGTAACAGATGTAGTGGGTTGCTTGGAGCCGCCCTCTAAAATTGGGAGCAGAACTGCATCACCTGTTCTCCCAAATTGCGTCTTCGCTACGAC
>CAMDSG010000063.1 GCA_945907055.1 Bifidobacterium breve
GTCATCGGCTGGAGAGTAAATCCAAGCCCCGCGGTCTGGTCCGAGGATGTAAGGCGAATCGGCACGAGCCCGGCAGCGATATAAAGAGGAAGGGTCTGGAGACCAGCGCCAGAGTTGTAAGGCCCTACGACTCCGTCTAGCCCTGAAGCGATCGCTGCGTTAGCCGCTGCGACTCCAGCAACCGGGTCTGCCTTGTCATCGATCGGAACAACTACTACTTGCTTGCCTAGGACCCCGCCGTTGGCGTTGAGTTCCTTTGCAGCCATGCGCGCACCGCGCAGCATCCCGATACCAGTCTCTCGTTGGTCACCGGTGAGCGGGCCTTCAAGACCAATTCGGTACGTGGCTTCGCGGGGAAGAGTTGTAGGCGTTGAGCCGCCAACCACTATCTCGGAGCCATCCCCCGGGTTCGCTGCTTTTTTTGTAGTCGTCGTTGCTTTTGCAGCGGTGTCGCTACTTGACGAGCAAGCGCCGAGGGCAAGAGTGGATATAAAAAGGATTGCAAGACTGGCACTAGTGATTCTTGAAGATCTCATCCTGCTGCTCTCCGCTTTTGTCTATTGTAAGGGATCGTAGTCTTTAGCGGCATCGTGGACTTTCGCAAATCCTATAAAATTTTCATCTGCATGGATAGAGGAGCATCTTCAAGATGAATGAATCGGTAGTACCGGTGCCCCCTCTACCTGTGGATGCCTCAGAGTTGCCCGAGCATCGTCGCCACCCCGTCTCGATCCTGGTATTCGGATCAGTAATTGTTGTCGTGCAGATTATTGATTTCATTCTTGGGGATCGAGTCTCAAATATCGTTAACGCTGCGGCTTCCGGCAGCGAACGACTTATTCGCATTCTGTCTCTGGGCGGAGATGCCCTGTTCTTGGTTGTCCTCGCGTTTGGTGTTGGCCATGCCGCTCATCACCACTCAAGGCTCGCAAAGGGCGATGAGAAGGGATTCCCGCCCGTCCTGTTAGTCGCGTATCTCGTAATAGCCACCATAAATGTGTTACAGAATATGGTAATTCTCGTCGTGACTCCGACCCTGCAGAACGCAAGCCAGACCGGACTGATCATTGATTTGGGGCTTCTATTCGCCTCAAATATGTTGATCTTCTCGCTCTGGTACATGCTCGCTGATGCCTACCTAACCGGTGGTGCTTTTGATTTCCCCCCCGATGCATTACGCCCAGACGACCCGCCTCGGTGGGTTGATTATTTGTCGCTCTCCTTCAACACGCAGTCAACGTTTGGTCCAACTCTTGAAGGAGTTCGTAGGCGCCCCGTCAAGGTTCTAATGATGTTTCAGACCTCTCTATCGCTTGTTGTACTAGTGGTGCTCATAGCGAGGATCATCAAGGCGCCTGTGTGAGCTCATAGCCTCGCTCGTGAACTGCGTTGGTTGCAGCAAAGCGGGGAATGACGCTACGTTTCCACTCGTGACTATTGAGATACCTGGAGCGCTACGGCCGGTTACCCGCGATGAAATACTGACCTTCGCTCAAGAGGGAGTTGTTTTTCTCCCAGCAATTATCGATCCCGAGTTTGTTGGTGCAATGGCTGGGCCGGTAGAGCGTGCATTGACCTCGCCTGAGACCGCCGATGTGGGTGCCTTCGCAGGGGGCAGCGCTGCTCCAGCCTTTCGAGCCGGATCGAACCACTGGAGAGTCGACCTCGATTTCGAGAGGTTTGCCTGTGCTGGGCCGATACCTGGAGTAGCGGCTGCACTTTTAGAGAGCGAGGCGGCCTGGCTCTACGAAGACAGTGTGTTGGTAAAGGAGCCTGGCGCTCCATTCAAGACTGAGTTTCACACGGATGCCGCTTACTTTCATGTTGCGGGCTCGCAGGCTGCAACATTTTGGGTTCCGTTAGACAAGGCAGACGCAAGTAACGGTGCCGTTCAGTACGTGCGAGGTTCGCACCTATGGGGCCGTGATTTTCGACCGAATCTTTTTACCATTCCCGATCCGATACCTGGGACCGAGGGCGAGATCGTGCCGGAGATTCTTGGGGATCCCGAACTTCGCGAGCAACTAGTTGGATTCGAACTCGTTCCCGGCGACGTTGTCGTACATCACTATCGAACGCTCCACGGTTCGCCGAGTAATTCATCGGCTACGCGTCGTCGTCGGGCAATCTCGCTTCGATACTGCGGGGATGACATCCGTTATAACTTCCGTCCCGGGGTGCCGAGGAGGCCTACCCAAGTGGGAATTAGCGACGGAGATTTACTTGGGGCGCCTGATACTCCACAGGTGTGGCCCCTCTAGTTTTACGCGTCGCTGCTGCCCGCAATCGAATGTCAGAGTGGCATCAACTGAAGCATAAGCAGCGACCCTAGGGCTACGAAACAAAATAAGTGATCGCGCAGAACTAAACGCGCAATGCGAGACTGCGTCACCAGGTCCTCGTCTTGGCGCCCTAAGCGAATTGCATTTCTCAGTGTGCGACCAAGCGCAATAGAGATAGCTAGCACTGCGAGGATAAGTGAAATAATCGCCCGACTCGATGGTATTTGGTTCTTCTGCACCTGAACCACAAGTGCGATCAATGTTCCAAGCATTGCTAAGCCGACTAATCGGTTCATTGGCCGTGCCGTGGTAGTGACGCGAGAGTAGTAACGGGAGATCGAATCAAGAGTCTCTTCAGGGAGAGTTGCTCCGCTCTTGCCCAGCACTTGCGTGTCGAACATCAAGTCGAACCAAAGTACGGCTAAGAGGAAGCTGGTTCCGGAGCATACGAGAGTTTTCATGGAGTCATGACCCTACAGGTTGCGACTCGCCGAGTTGCCAAGGTTAGGGCTCCTACCTCTACAGGGAAGTGTCGATCACTATTGTTTCTTCCGGTGACTGTAAATATTTGACGGCTGCTAAAATTTTGAAATCAAATTCTGCGCCTGACTGGAGATGTGCGAATGGATTTTTCGTGGAGCGATGAGCAGCAGCAATTGCGCGCTCTGGCACGCGAGGTTGCCATAAGCGCAGTCGCTCGTTTTGGTCGCCACAACGATTCGTGGATCAACGGGTTCTCCAAAGAGTTTGCAGTCGAGATGGCTGGGCTCGGATGGATAGGAATGACTTGGCCTACCGAGTTTGGTGGGGGAGGACGACCTCCGATTGATCGCCTCATCGTCGGCGAGGAGTTAATTGCTGCCGGTGCTCCTGTTGCAGCAATTTGGTTTGCTGATCGACAGATGGGGCCAGCATTAATCGGCTACGGAACGCCAGAGCAGCAAGAGATGTACCTACCTCAGATCCTCTCAGGGGAGACCACCTGGTGTATAGGTATGAGCGAACCGAACTCGGGTAGCGATCTCGCAAGTCTCTCGACTTCGGTAGTGCGTGATGGAGACGACTTTGTGATCAACGGGCAGAAGATCTGGACGAGTTTTGGAGCTGTCGCGGATTACTGCTACTTAATAGGTCGAACGAGCACGGAGGGCGCGGCCCACGCAGGGATCTCGGAGGTAATAGTTCCGATGAATACTCCGGGCATAGAGGTACGCGCCATTACCGACATGACAACCAATCGACATTTCTGTGAGGTGTTCTTCTCGGACGTGCGTGTTCCGGTCTCTAATCTTGTTGGGGTTGAAGGCGCTGCGTTTAGGCAGACGATGCGACAACTTGAGCACGAACGCGGCGGCGTGGATCGCCTTGTATCGAATCGGGCGCTATATGAGATAGCGCTTGCACGCGCTGATAGGTCTGATCCTCTGGTGCGTCAACGGATTAGCAGACTCGAGATCGATTACAGGATTGGGCGCATCCTTGTAATCAGAGAAGTACTGAAGCAGGCGCCGGCTGGATTTAGTGCTGCTACAAAATGTTTCTGCACAGAGCACGAGGCTCGGGTCTCCGAGTTTGTGTTTCAGGTCCTCGGGGCAGACTCAATGCTCTGGGACGATGTCACTCGTGGTCTCTGCTACGCGCCTGGGTACACGATCATGGGCGGCACCTCAAACGTGATGCGAAACATTCTTGGCGAGAGGGTGCTCGGGCTGCCTCGCTGAGATCACTTGCCCGCAGCGCCGAATAGCAACTACCGGCCTAAGGCTCTTGGCGGCGGTCTCGGGGGAGCAACGGAGTCGCGGGTGGCCCAGAACTAGGCGTCTTAGGTATCGTTCACGCAGCGTTCACAAACGTGCAACGTCATAGTGCAAAGGGTCGGGCAGGCTCTTGGGGTACCGAGAGCACTCGGTTCCTAGAGCCGAGATGGTTCTGGCAGTGGGTTCGGGCCTAGATTCCGACCTGACCAAATTATTTACTGCGAAGGAGATACAAGTGGCATACCGGGCTGAGTACATCTGGATCGACGGAACCAAGCCAACAGCCAAGCTGCGATCCAAGACGAAGATCTTGGACGACGGGGATGCTCTCCCTGTTTGGGGTTTCGATGGATCGTCAACCAACCAGGCGACTGGCGACAAGTCTGACTGCGTATTGAACCCAGTCTTCACATGCCCCGACCCCATTCGTGGTGGCGATGACGTTCTCGTGATGTGCGAGGTGATGCTCGTCGACATGACGCCTCACCCCACCAACACGCGCGCAGCACTCCGTGACGTAGCCGCTAAGTATGCGTCGCAGGAGTCATGGTTCGGGATCGAACAGGAGTACACGTTCTTTAAGAACGGCCGACCTCACGGTTTCCCTGAGAATGGATTCCCAGCACCTCAGGGTGGTTACTACTGCGGAGTCGGGTCAGACGAGATCTTTGGCCGCGACGTTGTTGAGGCTCACACAGATGCTTGCCTTGAGGCTGGCCTCTCGATCTCTGGCACAAACGCAGAGGTAATGATTGGGCAGTGGGAGTATCAGGTTGGGCCGCTAGGACCGCTAGAGGTATCTGACCAACTCTGGGTATCTCGCTGGTTGCTCTACCGAATCGCAGAGGAGTTTGAGGTAATGGCTACCCTCGATGCCAAGCCTGTAAAGGGTGACTGGAACGGTGCAGGTGCGCATACCAATTTCTCTACCAAGGCAATGCGCGAAGACGGTGGTTACGCAAAGATCATCGCCGGCTGCGAGGCGCTTGGTAAGAACGCACCGCTTCACATTAAGCACTACGGACACGACATAGAGAGCCGCCTTACCGGTGCTCATGAGACACAGCGTTGGGACCAGTTCTCCTACGGCGTCTCTGACCGTGGTGCTTCAGTGCGTATTCCGTGGCAGACAGAGATTGACCAGAAGGGCTACCTAGAGGACCGTCGCCCCAACGCCAACTGTGACCCATACGTGGTTACTCGGCTAATGGTTGACACAATCTGCTCCGAACTTGCTTAGGCATTAGCCCCCCAACTCCCAAAAATTCCCGAACTTCGGGCGATTAGTGTCGCTATAGCGACAATAAGTACCCGAAGTTCGGGAGCTTGGGGGGTTACTGCCTTGCGAATGCCGCCAGTGACTCTGACTCGGCTAGCCCGGCGTGGTCTCTACCCAGCTGTATCTGGATCTCTACTCGATCAAGCGTCCCCTCGAACGGGAACGTATTGGAGTATCGGTCGCTTACGGGCGAGCCGTGGTCGTACCCGACGCTTGGCCCGATGCTCGACATCACGCCCATTACATATGGAATCTCAACTGTTCCGCACTCTTCGCCGTTAATGACCAGCGTTGCGATGCCGTTGCGCGAGATGCGTCGGAAGCGAACGCCAACGACATACTCACCACTGCCAAGTTTTACTGAAGACTCGACGGCAAAGTGATCACCGAAGCAGTTGTAGTCAAATACTGCACGATCGTTCTGGATAAAGATGCTTACCCCAGAGTTCTCGGTGCCACTTGCGTAGAGGACACCGTCTTCACCCTCCGCACGCGTTAGGTATGCATCGAGGTCCCAACTACGCCCACCTATTGGGGCCGCTGCCTGTGCTGGTAGTGGGGCCATTGGCGGTCGGTATACATAGTTGCGCGATGTCGGGTGTGGTGAACGATCTCGGAAGCGCGCTCCGAAGAGTTCGATACCGCGGTCGTCGAGTGGGAGTACCCCATGCTCCTCGGCCTCAATCCACCAAAGCGAAATCAGCTCAGCCAATTTCTCGGGCATCTCGGCAGCGAGGTTCTTGCACTCAGAGCGGTCCTCTTCAATGTGGTACAGCTCCCAGTCGTCATCATCAAATGACACTCCTGGGGTGTGCTTTGTAACTGCTTTCCACCCGTCTGCGTAGAGGCCGCGGTGACCATGCATCTCAAAGTATTGAATCTTCTTGTTGCTTGATGCTTCAGGAGCATCGAATGTGTATGCCATTGATGTGCCTGTAACCGGCATCTGCTCAAGACCGCGAAATATCGACGGCGGCGTTACATTCAACAATTCGTAGATTGTCGGAGCAATGTCATTTACGTGATGGAACTGGTCACGCAGCCCACCCTTATCGGTAATGCGAGCAGGCCAATGCATGATGAGAGGTACGTGTACTCCACCCTCATGCGTGTTCTGCTTGTAGTACTTGAACGGAGCGTTACCGGCCTGCGCCCAACCCCACGGGTAGTTCGAGTGACTATGTGGACCACCGATGTCGTCTATGCGCCCAATTGCCTCCTCCGGAGTCTCGAGTAAGAAGTTGAAGAACTTCATCTCGTGCATAACTCCAAAGGGGCCGCCCTCTTGGCTGGCTCCGTTGTCGGATAGAAGGATGACAATTGTGTTATCCAACTGCCCGATATCTCTTAGTGACTCAATAAAGCGACCAATCTGTACATCAGTGTGGTCAAGGAATGCCGCGTAGGCCTCCTGAAGTCGCGCAGCGAGTCGCTGATGCACCTCTGGCATATCGGCCCAAGCCTCAACCCCGGGGTTGCGCGGTGCTAACTCTGTATCCGCCGGAAGCAGACCAAGCGCCTGCTGATTTGCAAACCACTGCTCGCGGATTACATCCCAACCGGCATCAAAACGACCGCGATATTTCGCGAGGTACTGGGGTGGAGACTGATGAGGAGCGTGAGTTGCACCGAATGCAAGGTAGGTAAAGAAAGGTTTGTCAGGGCGAACAGACTTCGCGTCGTGGATGAACTCAATGGCGCGATCAACTAGGTCTTCAGTTAGGTGATATCCATCTGCTGGTGACTTTGGCGGCTCAACCATGTGGTTGTCATAAGTGAGTTCTGGGTGGAACTGGTCTGTCTCGCCATCAAGGAATCCGTAGTACCGATCGAAACCGCGCTGAAGCGGCCACTGCTCGTATGGTCCGGCTGCAGAGCAGTTCTCCATCGGGCAGAGGTGCCATTTACCGAGAGCGAAAGTTGTATAGCCCTCGTCGCGTAGGACCTCAGCAACAGTTGAGGCGTGATTCGAGACATGACCGGTCATGTGCGGGAACCCAGTATTGAAGTTTGAGATGCTCCGCATGCCGATGCTGTGATGGTTGCGCCCGGTTAGGAGTGCTGCGCGAGTTGGGGAGCAAACAGGTGTTACATGGAAGTTGGTAAAACGAAGCCCGTTCGCTGCGAGCGCATCAATGTTTGGCGTCTCGATGGTCGATCCGAAGCAGCCGAAGTGGGAGAAGCCAAGGTCATCGAAGAGCATGATGACAACATTGGGCGCAGACTCTCCTGGGTGCTTAGCGGTTGGCCACCAGGGCTCGGAGTCAGTAAATAGACGCTCGATCTTGCCGCCGTACTCTCCGTATTGCTTCATTATTTACTCCTGTTGTTTGTCGACCGAAATCTATTTGTAATCCGGTGATGGGTGCCCGCTAATTGCCAATTAGGCCTTTGCGATTATGTCTTCACTAAAGCGTGCGAGGGCTGCCTCTGTATCCTCGAAGAAGAGGAGCGCAGGGACCATGACGCGAGAGACGCCGAGGTCCTCTAACGCGTGGAGTTCCCCTACAGGGTCGGGCCCGAAGATGCCCATGCTGCCGGCTGTGAACTCAATGGCATCGGGGTTCCGACCATGCTCGACCGCCGATGCGCGTGCAACATCAAACATTTGGGCAAGTTCTTCGTGCGTACCTTTGCCGGGGAAGAATCCATCCCCGAGGCGGCCTGCTCGACGTGCCGCTATATCAGAGTGCCCACCGATGTGAATCGGTACAGAGCCGTTTGTTGGTTGCGGCCGCTGTATGCAGTCTTTGAAGTTCGTAAATTTTCCGTCGAACGATGCCTGTTCGTTTCCCCAGAGCGAGCGCATCACATGAACGTGCTCATCGGTTCGTGCTCCGCGCTCGGAGAACGGAACTCCAATCGCATCGAACTCCTCCTCGAGCCAACCGACACCAATGCCAAGATCAACGCGCCCACCCGAGAGTGCATCAAGGGTTGCGACCTCTTTGGCTAGTACGACTGGATTTCTCTGGGGGAGTATGAGTATCCCTGTCGCTAGGCGAATTGTTTTAGTGCACGCAGCTATATAGGTAAGCCAGATGAGTGGGTCTGGAATTGGAGCATCCTCACGCCCTGGCATCTTCCCTGATTTTGCGTAGGGGTACTCGGACTCGTAGCCAGAGGGAACAACAACATGCTCGACCGTCCATAGGGACTCAAAGCCGCACTCCTCGGCTGCTTGAGCGAAGGAACTTGCCTTCTCGGCGCCAGCGAATGGGCCGATGTTTGCGAAGGGGATGGCGAATTTCACTTGGGGGTCCTCCAGGCCTTGGGGGTGCACTATTGGCACGGTGACTGACAGAATGTAGCATTGCCGCAAACCCGCTGCTTGAGGAGGCAATTGCTATGACCGAACTCGTTCTCGACTCTCTCCAGCGTCGCATGCGCACTATGCATGGGCTCTACTACCAGGCGACGTCATCGATGAACCTTGAGCATGTCAACCACTTCGAGCGCGAGGGGGTTCTGCCTATTGCCTTCTCACTATTCCACTACACCAATATGGAGGACGCCTCCTTCATGCTGATCTCTGGGATCCCTCCGGTCTGGAATGAGGAGTGGCAGGAGCGGGTGCAGATGTCTATTGACGACCACGGGAAGCACCGAACTGTGGATGAGATGATTCATCAGCGGATCGGCAACTACGA
>CAMDSG010000064.1 GCA_945907055.1 Bifidobacterium breve
TCTTCAATAGCGTTCTTTACCGCCCCGGGGTCGCGATTATCTCGCCACGTATTTAGGCTCTCAAGCTGTGCTGCTTCTCCGGCAGGGTCAACAACAAGAATCGCAGATTCGCCATCGATACCCTCCGCAAGTGGAGAGGGAGCGGTCTCAGTAAATGAGTTAACACCCACAACTGTGATGTCGCCAGACTCAATGCGGCGCACCCGATCTGCGTGTGATTGGACCAAGCGACCCTTCAACTCGTCAATCATTAAGAATGCTCCACCACCATCTAGAACCCACTGGAGTTCTGCGTTGGCGGCCTCCTCAAGCTCAGAGGTCTTAGCCTCCATTACCTTTGACCCCTCAAAAATATCTGGGTACTCAAGAAGATCCGTCTCAAATGCGAGTACCTGCTGAATTCGTAGCGACCATTGCTGGTCCCATGGGCGCGGCAGTCCAAGTGCTTCGTTCCATGCTGGTAGTTGGATGGCGCGCGCACGTGAGTCGCGACCGAGGGTTACTGCCAAGGTCTCAAGAACAATTCGCTGCACGTTGTTCTCGGGCTGCGCCTCAGTGAGTCCTAGAGAGTTGACCTGCACTCCATAACGGAATCTGGCTAATTTCTCGTCCTTTACCCCGTAGCGCTCCTCGACAATGCGGGTCCAGAGTCGACCCATCGCTCGAAGTTTGCAGGTCTCTTCAACGAACCTAATTCCTGCATTAACAAAGAAGGAGATGCGACCAACCATTGCGGGCATCTCCTCCGCGGAGACCTGCCCACTCTCCAAAACGCCATCAAGAACTCCGATTGCATTCGCCATTGCATATGCGATCTCTTGAACCGGCGTAGCCCCTGCTTCTTGAAGGTGGTATGAGCAGACGTTGATTGGATTCCATTTGGGGACATTGCGAACCGTATGTGTAATGAGATCAACGGTCAGGCGGCGGCTAGGGACAGGACCAAAAATAAACGTGCCACGCGAGAGGTATTCCTTAACGATGTCGTTCTGTGTTGTGCCGGCAAGTTTGGAGACGTCCTCTCCGCGCTCCTCAGCAAGAGCAATGTATAGAGAGAGGAGCCACATCGCGGTCGCGTTGATCGTCATCGAAGTATTCATATCTTCGAGGGGTATCTGATCGAAGAGCGTGCGCATCTCGCCTAGGTGAGGCACTGGTACCCCAACCTTCCCAACCTCTCCACGCGCTAGTAGGTGGTCTGGGTCGTATCCGGTCTGTGTTGGGAGATCAAATGCTACGGAGAGACCGGTCTGGCCTTTAGCGAGGTTGGTCCGGTAGAGCTCATTTGATGCACGGGCAGAGGTATGCCCCGAGTACGTCCGCATTACCCAAGGGCGTTCTCGCGTCATGTTGTCATTCTCCCGAAGGGTTTCCTATGCAAGCGCTGTAGCGCTTGTCCAGATCGCTTCTTATCGTTATGGCTACTTGCGGTAATCGTAGAAGCCTATTGCGGTCTTGCGGCCCAAGCGATCTGCGCTGACCATACGACGAAGCAGCGGAGCCGGTGCGTAGTTGGGGTCCTTGAACTCTTCGTATAGTGCCTCAAGGATCGAGAGGCTTGTGTCGAGGCCAACAAGGTCAAGGAGTGCGAAGGGGCCCATCGGGAAGTTGCAGCCGCCCTTCATTGCAGTATCGATGTCGTCGCGGTTGGCAACACCGGCATCTAGCAAACGCACCGCGTTGTTTAGATAGGGAAAGAGAAGAGCGTTGACGATGAAGCCAGCCTGGTCCTTTACCTCAACCGGCTGCTTTCCACAGGTCTCCGCAAATCCTCGTGTCGTAGCGATGGTCTCGTCGCTACTTGTTATGGCACGCACAATCTCTACGAGCGGCATGGCCGATGCAGGGTTGAAGAAGTGAACACCGCATACAAGCTCTGGGCGAGCGGTCTCCATAGCCATCTCAACGACAGGGAGCGTTGACGTGTTGGTAGCGAGAATCGCTCCAGCCTTAACTATCGAGTCGAGCTCTTTGAATAGTTGCTTCTTTGCGTGGAGGTCCTCGAGGATGGACTCGATAACTAGGTCGCAATCGGCTAGAGCGTTGAGGTCAGATACCGCTGTCACACGAGCAAGAACTGCGTCGCGCTCAGTTGCCTCTAGGCGCCCCTTCTCAACTTGGCGATCTAGAGACTTTGTTAGGCCGGCGACCATTCCGTCGGCACTTGCCTGAGAACGGCTTCGCAGAACAACATCGAATCCAGCCTTTGCTGCGACCTCAGCGATACCAGACCCCATGATTCCTGAACCGACGATTCCTACGCTCTTGATAACTGCCATTCTGCTCATTTCCGCATCTCGATGATTGGGGACGCAACAACGCGTTTCCCGGGAGGCGTGAAACGTACCGGAGGCTTGCCTCTCAATGCCACAGGGGCGACTAAGTGAGGCTCTGGTTTCTGCGTTGAGGGCTTTGGGGCGCAGGCCTAGGCAGAGCCAAATTGGGGGGTCGGTGCGCCGCAAAAAGGGAGTTCAGGCGCCGCCGGAGTACAGGGAAGACTCGGGGAGGCTAACTAGAGTGCAGCCATGGCAGAAAAGAACCTCAAGGGCACACTTGCATTGGTCGGCGGAGGGGAGTGGTCTCCACTCGCCTCTAGCCTCGACAAATATCTGTTAGATCTCGCAGGGGGAGGGAGAGTCACGATCCTCCCGACCGCCTCCGCTTTTCTTGACCCTGAGCAAGTCGTTGCTGCGGCTAAGGCTTGCTTCGAGGCACTTGGGGCAGAGGTCGAGGTACTTGAAGTGATGAATCGCCGTGACGCTGAGAATAAGGATCTCGCGTCGCAGATTAAAGAGTCGAAGTTTATTTACCTAGCAGATGGTTCTCCTCTGCACCTTCGCTCCGTGCTCAAAGACTCCGCGGCATTCAAGGCCCTGCAGAGTGCCTATAACAATGGAGCCCTAATCGCAGCATCTGGTGCCGCGGCAACACTTCTCGGCGATCCAATGGTCGACCCCCGCGGTGGTGCGTTCTCTATCGGACTCGGGCTAGTAGACCACCTAGCGATACTTCCCCACCATGGCAACGCTCCGCGTCACTTACTAGATCGATCTCTTGATCTCCTGCCGCGAGCGGACATGCTCGCTGGCGTCGATGATCACACAGCACTTATCCGCGATAACCAGGGCAAGTGGAGTGTCGTAGGAGATGGGTGGGTCACGCTGTACACGCGCACTGAGGGAGATCACGCGGTACAGATTGGCTCCTATACCGCAGACTCCGTAATTGAGATCTTGACTATGTAGATCGGCTTCTTGGGCTTGTCGTTTGAGTCCTTAGGAGCATCTTGAATCTTGAGGGCGACATCTAACCCTGAAGATACTTTCCCAAAACGCGCGTATTCGTTGGGGAGTCCAACCCCTTGATCGCCCGTGACGATAAAGAACTGAGAACCAAAGAGCCCCGGAGCGTCAGCCCCTGTTTTTGCAGCGGCGATTGATCCGAGCTCATAGTTGTTGGTAGGTACTTCGCCTGGAACCTGGTATCCGGGTCCGCCCAATCCGTCACCTTGAGGGTCTCCACCCTGGATCACGAAGTCTTTAACGATGCGGTGGAAAGTTAGGCCATCGTAGAAACCTTGACGCGATAGAGACACGAAGTTATTCGTAGCTATCGGAGCGTTCTTGGCATCGAGTTCAATGACCATCGTGCCATCTGTTGTCTCCATCGTTGCTGTGTATTTCTTGGTCGGGTCAAGAGTTAAGACAGGAGCCTTCTGATTCGTGTTCTTCTTGACTGGTTTAGCGGTAGTGCTCGATTTCGGCGTGTTTTGTCCTGAATCGCTGCGATTGCTTCTGAACTGAGACCAAGCAAATATTGCTAGAACTGGGAGCAGAAGAAGCGCGAGGTTTCGCAAGGACCGGTTTCTACGCTTGCGCTTCAGCGCGACCAGCTGTGCCTCATTGGCCGCTGCGCGGTTCTGCTTCTGACGCTCGCGCTTATCTGCCTTACCCACTATCGCTCCTTATTCCTAGACACTGTTCCTAGACACTGTTTGAATCGTCTGTAAATTTTACTACCGACGATGCCGGTTACTTAAGTGCAGGCCCTGGAGTCTGCACTGCCGGAGCAACATATGTGCGGCAGGGCTGGGCGCGTAGTGATGGGCATGGAGCGAGAGCGGTCGGCAGGCCCTTAGGGGACTTGACCTCTGTGAGCACTAGGCGCGAGGCCTTTACTCCACCGGTGCCCACGCTGTTGCGAGTCACTCCAGCTGGCTTAATGGTCTCAAATGTCCAGAGGGTGCGGTTGCCACCCGGGGCCTGCACCGAGATGCGTACCCTTGAACCAGCCTTGAAAACATGTGCAACTGGAAACAATGCCACCCGCAGATTCGTTGCCTTGCCCGGTATTAGCCGAGCAGCATCTGCCTTTGTGTGGGTCTGGCGAGGGTCAATCGCTGTGGACTTTTCGGTATCCAATGCTCGGTGGCTGGCTCGCAGCCACCCACTCTGCACGTAACGCTCGTTTCCGTCGGGGCGCACCTCGGTGAGGGTGACCTCTATATCGGTGTCGGTTGCGGTGGATGCAAATGTCAGATCGACGCTCCCGGGACCAGCAATCGCAAGGTTGCGAGATAACGGGGACGAGACCCATGAGAGCGATGATGCCGAGTCGAGCGGCACCCAGTTGTAAACAGTGTCTGCCTTCCATACGCCGCCGCTATCGCCCTCATAAGTCTTGCGTGGCCGCGCATCGGGCTCGTAGTTAAAGGTGAGGCTCGAGGCTGAGGAGTCACGTTTGTCCGCGAGCGATCCATCTGAACCCAAGTAGAAGGTGCGTGCCTTGGCACTTGGAATCGGCCAAGCCTTTGCCGTGGATTCTGCTGCTGGCAGAGGTGAACCTGGAGCCTCGCCGGGCTTGGCGCCATTCTCCCAGAGGATCCTTATTCGCGGCTCTGCTTCGTATGCCTTGAGGGCAGACTTATAAGAGGTGAAGTCATCAAAGCGATCGGGTGGAAGCGTGATGCCAGACACCCCTGTGACAATTTGCCAAATCTGTGGCGCAGCCCCGCGCGCTGCCGGAGCGATTTTAGGAATTTTTCGCGCAACATAGAAATCTAGAAATTCAAGTTGTCTTGAAATCACATCAGGATCGAGTGAGTCCGTATGAGTTCCGTTCTGGCCAGTGACTCGAAGTGGAACATCGGCAGGGAAGTTTCCGAGCATCTCCGACCAGTGCCCACCGGTCTGTTCATCCTGCCAAGCGCCAGCGATAAAGGTTGGGACCTCAATTTTATTGATGAACTCGGTTGGCGCAACAGTGTCATAGCCATCGGGGTAGCCCGGGATGCCCCTTGTTGAGTAGTAAGGATTCTCGCGAATTGTCTTCATTAAATCTACGTTCTGACCGCGGAGCCCGAGGTTCGAGATGCAGGTTGCATCGCCATCTTCAACACGCTTCTTTACCCATCCAGCGCCCTTTGGATTAGGCCACTGGTTTTGGTCAAGCCGCTGCTGTGCCCATTCTTTTGCGAAGCCATCGTTGTAGATGCCTCCCGGGTAGAGAGTGCCGCGGTAGGTGTCGTCAATGATTGAGAGTGGAGTAATTGCAGAGAGGTGAGGGGGTGTAGTTGCTGCAACGAAGAGTTGAGAGATGCCTGGGTACGAGATCCCAACCATGCCAACGCGACCGGCCCAGGGTTGTGCAGCGACTGTCTCAATAGCGTCATACCCGTCGAGCGATTGAATCTTCTCAAAGAAGTTAAATGAGCCTCCAGAGCAGCCCGTGCCGCGCATGTTCACTCCGACATACGCATAACCCTGCGCATTTGCGAGAAGCTGGAAAAGGTTTAGTGATGCTGTCGGGTTGGAGGGGTCATATCCGGAGTACTCGACGAGGACTGGGTATGGGCCATCCTCGGCCTTGCCCGGAAGCGCCACATTCACGCTCAGTTTTGTTCCATCCCGTGTAGTTAGGTAGCCATATCCAGGAGCCGGAAGATCTTGTTTTGAGTAGAGAGATGTTGGCGGCTTCGCGCTGATGCTGGTTACGGTAAGAGGCTTAGATGTCTTGGAGCCCGCAACTGAGACGCGGTATCCATCGCCTGGCTTTACATCTCGGAACACAAACCCACCGAGCGAGTCGATCTTGCCTTTACCGACTCTGCGGTTATCGCTGTTCTTAATGACGACTGCGGCACCTGGTGTGGCCTCAACTACGTAGACCTGCTCGATGCTCCCACGCGCATTGACCTCAGACTTCTTCATAGCGGCCTGTGCAGGCCCTGCAGTAAGAGCGACTCCGCTAAGCGCTACAGCGCTAGCAATTATCGTTGATGTAAAGCGACGGCTGAGATGGTTCACGAAGTCTCCCAAATTAGATTTGTGGCTAGGTCCCAGCGGTTCCCCCCGCAGGCTTTGGTCACGCATAGTTCCACACTTAGGGGCATCGCGTCCGGTCAGGCTGAGTTTTTAAGGCCTAGATTCCTTTATCAAGTTCGGACTGAGACACTGACGCTGGTAACTTCAGGCGTGTGGGACTAGTCGTGCAGAAATTTGGTGGAACCTCGGTGGCCGACCCTGATCGCATTAGGGCTGTGGCTGACCACGTCGTGGCCACCCATAATTCGGGGAGCCAAGTCTGCGTTGTTGTCTCCGCAATGGGGAAGGCAACCGACGAACTTGTCCGCCTTGCCCATGATGTATCCAAGAATCCCGCTGGGCGTGAACTCGACATGCTTCTAACCGCAGGCGAGCGAATCTCCATGTCACTACTCTGCATGGCAATCATTGATCGCGGAGTCCACGCAGTCTCGTTTACTGGCTCGCAGGCAGGGATTGTCACGGACACGGTCCATGGCAAGGCGAAGATTCTTGAGGTTAAGGGAGATCGCATTCGTGAGGTACTAGCGCAGGGGGGTGTCGCCGTAGTCGCTGGATTCCAGGGAATCTCAACATCGCGAGACATCACTACTCTTGGGCGTGGCGGATCAGACACAACAGCGGTTGCTCTTGCTGCTGCGTTGGAGGCTGAGACCTGCGAGATCTACACCGATGTGCCGGGAATATTCACAGCAGACCCGCGCATTGTTCCGAACGCAACGAAGTTGGAGCGTGTCTCTTACGACGAAATGCTTGAGATGGCCGCAACAGGTGGGCGAGTACTCGCCCTGCGATCGGTTGAGTTTGCAAGGAACTACGGCGTGCCCGTGCACGTTCGCTCGAGCTTCACATGGGAGCACGGGACATGGGTTGTTGAGGAGGACCCTTCAATGGAGCAAGCAATTATTAGTGGAATTACACATGAAGCCTCGGAGGCAAAGGTAACGATTACTCGGGTTGATGATCGACCGGGTGTCGCAGCGCGGTTATTTCGCGCGCTCGCCAACAGCGAAATCAATGTCGACATGATTGTTCAGAATGTCTCCACCGAGGGCCATACGGATATCTCGTTCACTGTTCCCGAGTCAGACCTTGCACGCACGATTGAAGTAGCTGAGAAGATTGCGGGAGAGGTGGGGGCCAGCGGAGTCTCCCAGGACTCTGACATCGCTCGCGTCTCTGTGATCGGTGCCGGTATGCGTTCAAACCCGGGAATTGCAGCGCAGATGTTTGAGGTGCTCTCCGAGGAAGGAGTAAATATCTTGATGATCAGTACTTCATCAATTCGTATTTCCTGTGTTGTACGTGCGGGCGATGTCGAGAAGGCTGTGCGGTCGCTTCATACTGCATTCGGCCTAGACGCGGAGTAAGGCAGTGGGCGCACGAGTCGGAATTATTGGGGCAACTGGATTAGTCGGCGAGGAGGTGCTTCGCCTACTGGCTGAGCGTAATTTTCCAATCGATGAATTGCGGGTCTATGCATCAGCGCGCTCCGAGGGGCGAGCGCTCTCCTTCGAGGGAGGCGAAGTTATCTGCGAAGTACTGCGCGATGGCTGCTTCGATGGCCTTGATGTTGTAATCGTTGATGTTGATGACCCAATTGCAATTGAGTGGGCCCCGGTTGCTGCCGCCGCTGGCGCACAGGTGGTTGATAACTCGGCTGCGTTTCGCATGTACGACGATGTTCCGCTTGTAGTGGCAGAGGTAAACCCAGAAGATCTAAATGAGTTGCCGCGCTCAATAGCTGCCTGCCCAAACTGCACCACGATGGTCTTAGTCACTGCACTTGCTCCGCTCCATCGCGTTGCAGGTATAGACCGCCTCGTTGTCTCGACCTATCAATCGGTGAGTGGAGCAGGTCAGTCTGGAATTTATGAGTTGGATGCTCAGTGGGCAGAGCGGGCCGCCGACCTCACTTCATTAAGGCGTGCAGCTGCGATTGATGGAGTGATAGTCCCCGGAAAAGTCTGGTCGAAGCCGATCGCTGGGAACGTGATCCCGCTTGCTGGTTCAGTAAAAGAGGCTGGCTATACCTCTGAAGAGTGGAAGCTTGTCTACGAGACTCGCAAGATTCTCCACGACGACTCAATACGTGTCTCTGCGACCTGCGTGCGTGTCCCTGTCTACGTCGGGCATGCGATGACCGCGAACGTTTCTTTTCACTCCGAGATGGACCGGGCTCAGGCTGCAGAGATTCTCGCTAGTGCCCCGGGGGTATTGCTCGTTGACGGCGGGGACGGTGCGCCTACCCCTCTAGATGGAGCTGGGATCGATCCAGTTCTGGTAGGTCGCTTACGCGATGACCAGAGCCAACCCAACACGCTTGATCTCTGGGTAACCGGTGACAACCTACGCAAAGGCGCAGCTTTGAACGCCGTACAGATGGCCGAGTTGCTAATCGCTCGCCGATAATCTCAATCTCTCGCCTACTGGGCGCATGATTAGGCGATTCTCTTAACGCCGGGACTGGCCTACAGGTTTGAGGCCGTGCCGAGGAGCACTTAAAGGCTGGGGCATTGGGGGCCGATACCCAACTACGCGATCCGGAGGGGGAGGCCCTCTCCCGTTTGGTTCATTTTCGGGCACCTTGCAGAGCAGGCTTAGAGAGCGATGAGAAGAAAAAT
>CAMDSG010000065.1 GCA_945907055.1 Bifidobacterium breve
GCCATCCTTGATGGGTTGTCTTGGGATTGGGAGACCTACCCGGAGTATTTAGACGCTGTAGAGGCGATGCGCCCAGCACTCAATGTTGTGGGCATGGTCGGGCACTGCGCTCTTCGCTATCACGTGATGGGGGATCGTGCGCTCTCCGATGAAGAGCCGACTGAGGCTGAGATGGGTCAAATTCGCGATCTTGCTGCAGAGTCGGTAGCCGGTGGCGCAGTTGGTTTCTCTACATCGCGCATCTTGATTCACTTGGTCCCTGATGGACGTCAGGTGCCGGGCACGTTCGCCAACGCTGAGGAGTACTTTGCAGTAGCGGATGGTATGAACGACGCGGGTGGGGGACTCTTCCAGTCCGTTCCAGATTTTCAATCGCGCGCTGGTTATGAGTTCAAACTCCTCCGCTCCATGGCTGAGCGTTGTGGTGATGTTCTATTCTCTGGCGGAGTTGGCGATGGCGATATGGAGACAGTCGCACGTCTGAATAATTTTCTAGAGGAGACAAACGCGAACTCTGGGCGTATTACTTGCGCAACTCAGACGCGCCCGGGAGGGATGCTCACTGGGCTCGCCCAGGTTGCACCTGTAGCGGGAGAGAAGTGGGGAACGGTTATGTCGCTACCCACGATTGAGGCGCGAGTCGCTGCCATTCGTGACCCGAAGACGCGAGCCGACTTGATTGAAGAAGGCCAACGCCTAGGCACTTGGTATAACGCAGCGCGTATTCATCCACTCGGCACTGGCGAGACCCCGGTCTACGACCTAGATGAGAGCGGCTCACTCGCAGATCTTGCGCAGCGAGCGGGAGTGCACCCGGTGGAGATCGTCATGGATCAACTCCTCGAGACCGACGGACGTGCACTCTTCAATACTTGGTTCTTCAACAGAAGCGGCGAAGCACTAGGGGAGTATCTGCAACTTGATGCTGTCTATCCAGGCCTCGGCGATGCAGGTGCGCACGCAGGGCAGATTTGTGACGCTGATGCGCCGACGCATTACCTCGCATACTGGGCACGTGATCGCGCTAAGGCGACTCTCTCGAAGGCCGTCCACGAACTAACAGCTAAGGCTGCAGCAGTTCTTGGCCTAAAAGATCGTGGCACGCTAAGAGTCGGTGCTTTCGCCGACGTAAACATCTTTGACCCCGAGCGCCTACAGACTGCGTACCCCGAGTACTCCTTTGATTTTCCAAACGGCAAGGGACGACTCAAGGTTCGCGCACAGGGATATGCCGCCACAATCGTGAATGGTGAAGTAGTAACCGAGCAGGGCAACCACACAGGTGCTCGCCCTGGCAGAGTCATTCGCGAGTTCGCTCGAGGTTAAGCAGCACCATCTCTAGTGCGTATCTTGATCGAAGACTTACGTGCTCAAAGAGACTGTCTCAAGGAGGATAAGCGGTATCTCGCGATCGGTTTTCTCCTGGTAGCCACGGTAGTTAGCGTGGTCGACGGTAATGCGAGGCCACATCTCGGCTCGCTCCTCACTAGTAGCGATTCGCGCGTTGCGTGTATGTGTTTCCTTCCCGCCGATCCTTACCTGCACTTCAGGGTTGGCCTGCAGGTTTAGGAACCAAGCAGGGTTGCGGTCGTCACCTCCGCGCGATGCGACTATCAAATAGGTCTCGCCGATCTGGAGTGGCGACGTGAGCAGGCAGGAGCGGGGCTCACCAGATTTACGGCCGATTGTCGTGAGCTCAAGCACTGGCATTCCAGATGCGCGCCACCCGACCTTGCCGAGAGTTACAGAGAGTAAGGCGCGGTGCACCGCGTTCATGGTCTTGAGGGCGAAGTCGCTAGGCATGCTCTGCATGATAAGGCATTCAGATGCCGGCAGCCTGTGCAGAGTATGTGCCACCCTCAATTGCGTTACGGTTGTGCTGCCTTACTCCCATATCTCAGGGCTCTTCTATGCAAGCCTCTTAACAACTCCAGAGGGTGTTTTCTCTCACCTCAGTTCGGCGATCACATGAGATGACGGGACTCACCGAACGATTGAGGCTGTCAGGAAAGTGAGGAAGTGGAGCACAATCTGCGCCGACGGCTCCGAGTAAACCCCCGGCCGGCTGGCGGCCAGCGGCCTCACCGGACTACCCTCTTGGCAACGGCGCGGGGTGGAGCAGTCTGGTAGCTCGTCGGGCTCATAACCCGAAGGTCGTTGGTTCAAATCCAACCCCCGCCACCATCGAGAAACATCGAGAACCCCTGCTACGGCAGGGGTTCATCGCGTAATGGCATGGTTTAGGCAGGTCGCAAAAACATGGTCAGGCTGCGTACATGCGGAGGATTCATCGCAAGGAGACCTCTCGTAGTTGGGTGGCTACGTCTTTAAGTTTGTCGAACGTATCTTCGATTAAAGAGCATGGTTGGGGCAATGACAAGAGAGTTTGCAGATTATTTAGAGATGCCAAAGTTCAGGTCTCCCCAAACGCAGAGTTCTGAGCCGCAGTTTCCTTACCCAATTCGCCGTAGTATTTCGTTATGAATCCTTGGAAGCGCCGCTTGTTAGTCCTTGCACGTTTGGTGCTTGGCGCCTTCTTGATCTTTGCAGGCATTGGTCATCTAGGAGCGCAGCGCGCTGAGTTCCAGGCTCAGGTGCCTTCTTGGATTCCGATCGCTGCTGACACAGTGGTGGTCGTATCGGGAATAGTGGAGATAACTCTAGGAGCGGCGTTGGTCTTGGCTCGCCGTCGCTCTCCGATTGTTGGAGTCATTGTGGCTGCTTTCTTCATCGCAATTTTCCCTGGAAACATTGCACAGTTTGTCGAGGGTAAAAGTGCGTTTGGCTTGGACTCGGATACTCAGAGATTCGTGCGTCTGTGGTTCCAGCCCGTGCTTGTGGTCTGGGCGCTATGGTCGACCGGCGGATGGGGTTGGCTTCGTAGTCGGCGTAAATCCAAGCGCTCATTCACCTAGGTCGAGCGATGTATATAGAGATTTCTTTCTCTGTCAGCGGATAGCGATTGTTAGGAGGGCTTAGGTGAAGCTAAAGAAGTTCCCCGTAGAACTGATCGCTATACCTATGTATTTCGCGACTATTGAGCTTGAGCGCCGCTGGATGAAAAAGCACGCTGAGGAGCGTGGGCTTCGTGGTTACAACGAAGCAGATGCCAAGACCAGTCTCGCTATGGGGACCGCGAGCGTTGTAGTGAAATTTGCTATGGCTCCCTTGCAGGCTCGTGTTATGCGCGCTGCTTTTGATCGACGTGTTGTCTCGCATCGCTCGAGAGTTGTAGAGGTTGCAATTGCAATGGTTGGATGGGACCTCATCTACTACTGGTGGCACAGAGTGAACCACCGCTCAAGGATCGCTTGGGCGGTTCACTCCCAGCATCATTCGTCCGAGTATTACAACCTATCGACTGCGCTTCGCCAGGGGAGCCCTGAGCACTCTGGGCTTCTCTTCTTCCCGCTCCTAGGTTTTATTGGTGTCTCGCCTTGGGCTAACGGGGTAAGCGGTGGTCTTAATTTGATTTATCAATATTGGATACACACGGAGGCGATTGATCGCATGCCTAAGTGGTTTGAGAGGGTATTCAATACCCCTTCACATCATCGTGCTCACCATGGCGTAAACCCGCAGTACATAGATAAGAACTACGGCGGCATCCTCATCTCTTGGGACAGGCTCTTTGGAACCTTTGAACCAGAGCAGGAGAGAGTCGTCTACGGCCTTACAAAGAACCTCAATACCTACGATCTAAAGGTTGCGATAGGTGGAGAGTTTCAAGCAATTGAGCGCGACGTACGAATCTGGAGAGGGCTGCGCGCAAAACTCGGTGCGGTCTTCATGCCTCCAGATTGGACTCCTAAGTCGGAGAGCAGCGCCCTCGCTTCAGCCTCTATGGAGTACTAGTAGTTGGAGTGGGTGACCCCCCACCCGTTGAGGGAGCTGTAGTTGGAGTGGGTGACCCCCCACCCGTTGAGGGAGCTGTAGTTGTAGTTGTAGTTGTAGGAGTACTGCAATCCGTTTTGTTCGAGTTGCAACCGCTCGTTGCACTGTTTCTAGGCAGCACACCAACGGCAAGAAGGGCGAGCGCCAATACTCCAACTGCGACTGCTCCGAGAATGATGTTGCGACGCCGCTTTCCAGCACGCTCGCCAGTTGATCCGTTAGATCCTTTTGCCTGCTCAGTTGAAGTCATGGTGTCCTCGGCTGTTTCCTCGGTTGGTTGCTACTTGTGAGCGGTTACCTTAGTCGCCTCTACCTCCGCTCGGAAAGAGTGCTTATTGGGAGAGTGAATCGGGTACGGGTAGGATCCCTTGATATATGACTGACAACTCAGCCCTCCCAAAGCCCGCAACTGTTGCTACTGCAAAGGCAAATCAGGATGTGGCAGATTCGCTAAATTTCACCGACCTTGCTGACTTCGAGCGAGCGCGCCGTGGGCTGATCTCGCAGATTGATCCGCCGACAATAGCGGGGCCCGCTGGAAACATCATCTGGGATGTGACGCGATATGACTTTATTGAGGGCGATGCGCCGGCATCTGTTAACCCCAGTCTCTGGCGACAAGCACAACTCAATAACATCCACGGTTTGTTTGAGGTAGTCCCTGGCATCTATCAAGTGCGCGGATACGACATCTCGAATATCTCGTTTATACGAGGTGAGACTGGCTGGATCGTTGTTGATCCGCTTACTGTCGCTGAGACTGCGGCAGCAGCCCGGGCACTCATTGATGAGGCCTTCGGTGTACTACCAATACACGCTGTCATCTATACCCATAGTCATGCAGATCACTATGGAGGAATTCGCGGGATCGTTACCGATGAAGAGATCGCATCTGGGGAAGTTCGAGTTATCGCACCCGATGGTTTCCTCGAGGCAGCGATTAGTGAGAACGTAACTGCTGGACCAGCAATGACCCGACGCGCCATGTATATGTATGGCGTGCTCCTACCGGTTGGAGCGCAAGGCCACATTGATGCAGGTCTTGGTAAGACGATTCCGATCGGCAATCGAGGCTTAATAGCGCCGACCGAATTAATTATTGAGTCCGGAACAGTTCTAGAGATAGATGGAGTGCCAATTGAGTTCCAGCTCACTCCAGGTACCGAGGCTCCCTCTGAGATGAACTTTTACTTTCCATCCTTTCGAGCCGTATGCATGGCCGAGAACTGTGTGGCGACGCTGCACAACGTATACACCCCACGAGGTGCTGAGATTCGGGACTCGCTTGGATGGAGCAAGTACATAGATGACGCAATAGATCTCTTCTTATCTCGCAGTGATGTCGCGTTTGCATCTCACCACTGGCCAAGATGGGGAACAGATGACATAGCTGCCTACCTCGGTGGACAGCGTGACATTTATCGCTATATCCATGATGAAACTATGCGACTCGCTAACCATGGTTATACGGCTACTGAGATAGCGGAGATGGTGAAACTGCCATCGGCGATCGGCGACGAGTGGTTCAACCGTGATTACTACGGAACGGTTAACCACAATGTCAAGGCTGTCTACCAGCGCTACTTGGGTTGGTTTGACGCGAACCCAGCGCACCTATTTGAGCTCCCTCCTGTTGAGGCAGCAGTGAAGGTCATTGAGTATATGGGGGGAGCGGATGCCGTTCTCACGCGAGCTCGTACGGATTTCGATCGTGGCGAGTATCGCTGGGTGGCACAGGTTGTGAACCATGTTGTATTCGCAGACCCAGGTAATACTCAGGCACGCCAACTTCAAGCTGATGCGCTAGAGCAGCTTGGATACCAGTCTGAGTCAGGGCCTTGGCGATCGTTTTACTTGACCGCTGCGCAGGAGTTGCGTAACGGAACGCCTTCGCTACCCGGGGTGCGCGGTGCAGTGAGCCTTGATGTCATGCGTGCGATGACTCCTGAGATGGTTTTAGACAACTGTGCAGTGAAACTAAATGGTCCACTAGCAGCAGCACACGATCTCAGTTTCGAGATTGATTTCACAGACAGGGGAGAGGTCCGTACTGTCTTTCTCTCTAACGGAACTCTGAGGCATAGGCCGTTCTCAATAGGGGTTGCAAATAAGTTTGCGCTCACGCTCGAGACCTTCGTCAACCTAACCAGCAAGACAATGACGCTTGATGATGCGAAGACCTCGGGAGCGCTGGTCGCAACAGGCGAATCCGGCGAATTTGAGACCTTCCTAGGCCTCCTCGAACAGTTTGATGTGTTCTTCGCAATTATTGAGCCGTGATACTGCGACTGACCAGTATTACTCGGTAGGGGATTCGGTAAAGCGCCGGAAAAATTCATCATCGGTAAGAATTGAGGCGATTACTTCCTCGGAGAGTATTTTCGCGCTCTCAAGAACCTGACCCTGAATAATTGCTTGCTGCTTCTCTGCTCGGCGGTAACGAACGGCGCGCTCAAACTTGCCGAGTAGTGGGATTGAAGCCGGAATAACTGCGGCATCGCGCGCTTTTCGGATCGCATCGCGCTGGATAATGGTCTGGCGATAGGAGATAGCGGGTCGTGACCCTGCTCCGTGGTGGTATACGACATCTCCATAAATACCAAACCACAGCGGGTCGAGGTTGAACTTATTGGAACGGAGCAGCGGCCTCCATTCGATGCCACGTTCGAGGAGGTTTCCAAGCAGGTTCGCTCCTACGTCGGTGAGTCGGTCACCTCCGGGGGCGGTCCAGTGAAATTTGCCTATTCCCCAATCGCCTTGAATCTCCCGCCAGAACCCAACTGTTGTTAAGCAGAAGCAAGGGTGCGGCATTGGTTGCCCAGCATTCTCATCTCGCCTCACAGCGAGAAGCGGGAGGCCTTCGAGGACCTCGGGTCCAATTCTTGAAATCGGGAATGCGTCACTATCTAGAAAGAGTAGAAGGTCGTCATCCGAGGCCACTGCGAGGATTTTCTCCGCTAGGAAATTGAGCTTGTGATGGTGCTCTCCCTGCAGGTCCTCGACAAAATTAAACTCTTCTCGCCAGTTCTCAATATCGATTCCATTTAGCGAAGCCCATACCTGATGCTCCGGGAGGTTCTTGCGCAGAAATTTGAGTTGGGGGGTAATCCAACGCTCGTCCTGCCAGTGGACAGTGGCAACGTGCAGCAACTCCTCACCCCCCGCATATATAGACGCTTGCTCCGGTTGCTAAATGTAGTGCCCGATCGAGCGCTGGCGGGCCACGGCTCGGTGAGACAAAGAGGCAGACTGGTGTTCGGTGCGGTACGGTCAGCCCCCATGAAAATGCCTTTGGTGGTCAACCAGTTTATTGATCGAGCGGAGCGGGTCTACCCCGAGCGTATTGCCGTCATAGACGAGCCTCTCCAGCCGGCTGAGTCTTGGGGCTCGCTTACCTGGAGTGAGGTTGCTCTCAGGGCGCGTGCTCAAGCTGCGGGCCTCGATGCTCTCGGAATTGCGGAGGGAGAGCGAGTGGCGGTTGTGTCTCATAACTCGGCTCGCCTGCTTACATCTTTCTTTGGCGTGAGCGGATCAGGCAGGGTGCTTGTCCCAATTAACTTTCGTCTCTCGGCTGCGGAGGTCGCATACATCGTTGAGCACTCTGGGGCTTCAATGCTTCTGGTGGACCCCGAATTAGAGGAGTCGCTATCTCACGTGAGCGCAGCGCACCGCTATGTGATCGGCGCAGAGTCTGATGCACTGCTCTACGACTTTGATAACACTCCCCGCGGGTGGAGTGTGCCAGACGAGGATGCAACTGCAACTATCAATTACACGAGTGGTACAACAGCGCGACCAAAGGGCGTTCAGTTAACGCACCGCAATATTTGGATCAACGCATCAACATTCGGTTGGCAGACAGGTGTAAGCGACCGCGATGTGCTTCTCCACACGCTCCCGATGTTTCACTGCAATGGGTGGGGGATGCCATATGCCGTGACAGGTATGGGCGGAGAACACATTGTTCTACGCAAGGTCGATGGAGCAGAGATTCTCCGCCGTGTTGCAGAGCATGGTGTGACGCTTTTATGTGGTGCACCTGCCGTCGTGTCAGCGGTATTAGAGGCAGCAGCATCGTGGGACGGTCCGATCCCTGGCAATGGAACTACCCGAATCGTTGTAGCTGGCGCTGCGCCTCCCACGCGAACCATTGAGCGCGTTGAGACTGAACTCGGGTGGGAGTTCATCCAGATATACGGTCTCACCGAGACATCGCCCTTGCTGACAATGAACCGATCTCGAGCTGAATACGATGATTTATCCCCCTCTGAACGCGCTGCACGCTTAGGACGTGCTGGTGCACCTGCGCTGGGGGTAGATATGCGCGCCAGTGCCGACGGAGAGATTCAGGCGCGCGCCAACATGGTGATGGCTGGATACTGGAACCAACCTGAGGCCACCGCCGAGGCTATGGAAGACGGCTGGTTTCGTACCGGGGATGGCGGAGTAATCGATGAAGAGAGTTATGTTGCGATTCTTGACCGCAAGAAGGACGTCATCATCTCTGGCGGCGAGAATGTCTCTTCAATATCAGTAGAGGATGCTCTGCATTCACACCCGGCAGTTGCAGAGGTCGCAGTTATTGGCATCCCACATGAAAAATGGGGAGAGACCGTGCACGCCCTCGTTGTTCTCTCAAGCGGTGAAGAGGCGACTGAGGCGGAGTTGATCGCTCACTGCAAAACCCTCTTGGCTGGCTTTGAGTGCCCTACGGGAATCGAGTTCCGCGATGAACTCGCACGCACAGCCACTGGGAAATTACAGAAGTTCAAACTCCGTGAGCCTTACTGGGCCGGCAGAGAGCGCCAAATTAACTGAGCTCTCCTAGAGTTTGGCTTCTCGCTCCTTGGCTCCTCTAGGTTCGCTATCGTTCTGCGAATGGCTTCCAAAAACGCTAGTTGGGCACTGGATAAATCGAACCTCTTAACCACCGAGGAGATGGCGCAGTTTGTGGCGCGTGGCTTTGTTGAGTTTGAGGCGGTAGTACCAGAGGAGATCAACCTTGCAGCGATCGCAGAGTTTGAGCGCACCGGGGTTGC
>CAMDSG010000066.1 GCA_945907055.1 Bifidobacterium breve
AGACATGATGGCTTGGAGCACATAAGAGTTATTCGAGTCGCCGATGGCAGCGAACGACACATCGACATGGCGGATCCTGTGTACACCGTCGCTACCGGGGCTAACCCGGAGTACGCGTCTGAGACACTTAGATATAACTACGCATCCCCCACGCAGCCATTGCAAGATCTTGATTACAACTTCGAATCAGGCTCCTCTTTAATCGTTAAGGAGGCCGAGATTCCGGGTTTTGATAAGGACCAGTACACCTGCGAGCGGTCATGGGCCAGAGCCACGGACGGCACCAAGATACCCATCTCTATTGTCTACAAAAATACGACCCCCATTGATGGAACCGCTCCATGTCTTCTCTATGGCTACGGCTCCTACGAGATTTGTATCGAGCCTTCGTTCTCTAGCGCACGCCTAAGCCTTCTTGACCGCGGCTTCGTATACGCGATCGCCCACATCAGAGGCGGCGGGGAGATGGGTCGCTCCTGGTACGAGCAAGGCAGGCTTCTTCAGAAACGAAATACATTCACAGACTTCATTACATGTGCCGAGTATCTCTGCTCGGAGAAGTACACCTCCGTTCAACGCCTAGGTGCGCGCGGACGAAGCGCTGGTGGTTTGCTCATGGGTGCAGTCTCGAATCTTGCCCCACAGACGTTTAGTGCCATCTCTGCGGAGGTGCCCTTCGTGGATTGCGTCTCCACCATGAGCGACCCCGCACTCCCGCTCACAGTCGGCGAATGGGAGGAGTGGGGAAACCCAATTGAGAGCAGAGAAGACTACGAATACATGCTCTCGTACTCGCCTTATGACAATGTCGCGAGTCATCCTTACCCAGCAATGTTTGTAGCGGCTGGCCTCAATGATCCTCGTGTTATGTACTGGGAACCAGCAAAATGGGTAGCCAAGCATCGGGCCTTGCGCTCCGACGACAACCTCTTAATTCTGCGCACAGAGATGGGATCCGGTCACGGCGGACCATCTGGGCGCCAAGATGCTTGGAGGGATGAAGCGGTGGTTCTGGCCTTCTTCGTTCACGCCCTAACTACACCAACGGGCGATTAATTGAGCGGAAGCACGACCGCTAATTGTCGACTCTGAGCGATAAGGGTTCCATCCGGGGCCCATATTTCTCCGTCCTCCTCCAAGAAGCCATCTGCAATGACATTCGTACGGAAAACAGCCAGGACAAAGTCGTCATCTGTTAACCCTGGATGAGGCAGTGATGATCTGAAATGAATAGTCAGGTCAACAGTCGGGACAGCGAGTGCAGCATCTACCTTCGAGAAAATTGGGGGCAACCAGCCATCGGTAATCGCCGCAGCAACTACAGCGTCGATTTGTTGACGCTCAGGGAGGCGTATCCAACCCCCTGCTACCGCTTTAGAAGAGGCTGCATCCCCCTGCATGGGCGGACGCCCAATCGCCCAACGCGTATCCCATCTTCGAGCAATTGGGATTGCATGCTCGGGAATCTTTGGAACCGCATAATGCGACGGCCCCGGAACCTGTGGCATGACCAGATCGCAGAAATCATTACCGGGCCTTGCGAGAGAGAAGGCGCCAATCGCTAAAGCAATTAGGCGATCGCCCTGCATTAAACGCGCCGATAGCGTTGTTAGGGATCTCCCCGATCTCTCAATCGTCACCTCAACGACTGCCTCACCCTCAACAGCTGGGCGAAGGTAATGGAGTGTCAAGGACCTTGGGGTACGAGCATCGTCATCTACGGCTGCTGTAAATGCACGAAGAACAATTGCCGCTATGTAACCGCCGTTGGGTCCCTGCTGAACCCACCAACGCGGGGAGAGATTCGCTAGATATTTTCCGTCGCCGATCGGGAGTGCTCCGGTCTCAATATCGAATGGAGTCATTACGCTTCAGCCAAGAGATTGAGGGCCTCTGATACATCGAATCTTGCTTCATAGATTGCGCGCCCAACAATTGCTCCTGCGAGGCGACGTCCATTCGATTCGAGACCGAGCAACGCAGTGAGGTCGCCGAGGGTCCCGACACCTCCACTAGCAATGAGTGGAATCTCGGACTCCGCTAGGACATCTAGAAGTTGCGCTAAGTCCGGGCCCTCAAGAGTTCCATCGCGTTGAATCTCAGTGACCACTAGGGCCGATACCCCCTGCTCTGAGAATCTCTTCGCTAACTCAATTAGGTCGTAGCCACTTCCCTCTACCCAACCCTTTACAGCTACCTCGCGCCCGCGAGCATCGAGCCCTACCGCGACTCCATCCGGATGATTCGCCGCAAGGGAGGCGACCATCTCAGGGTTCTCGACCGCAGCGGTACCAATCACAACGCGACTCACGCCAGCTGCCAGAAGATTCTCGGCCGCCTCGCGTGTACGCACTCCCCCGCCCGACTGCACGCGCGATTTTACTGAGGCACATATGTCTTTAATAACATCGAGGTGAGCGGCGGTACCAGTGCGAGCAGCATCGAGATCTACAACATGAATCCACTTCGCTCCAGCCTCAGCAAACCCAACTGCTACGGCAACGGGGTCGTCGTCATAAACAGTCTCTAACTCGAAATCTCCGCGCATCAATCTCACAGCATGTCCACCGCGCAGATCAATGGCCGGATAGAGGTCTACAGGGACCCCTTAGTAGAAGGAACGCCAGAGCCCTCAATGCGCACCGCATCTCGCAGGGCGCGTGCAATACCTTTAAATGAAGCCTCAATTACGTGATGCCCATTCTTTCCAGAGAGCGAACGAACGTGAAGAGTGATGCCGGCAGCAAATACAAACGCGCGCCAGAACTCCTCTGCCAACTGCGGGTCGAAGGTTCCGATCCACTCAGAGATTGGATCTACCTCGTAAACAATAAAAGGTCGGCCGCTTAGATCGAGCGCAACTTGAACCAATGCCTCATCAAGGGGCACAAGATTTGACGCAAATCGGCGCACACCAGACTTGTCACCAAGAGCCTCTGCAAGGCATCCACCAACGACGATTCCAACATCCTCGATTGTGTGATGTGTATCAACCTCAAGGTCACCGGTCGCTACGATCTTTAGATCGAACCCGGCATGCTTCCCGAGTTGCTCGAGCATGTGATCGAAGAACGGGATTCCAGTACTTGCCGAGGCGGTACCAGAACCGTCTACAAGAAGCTCGACCTCGATAGAGGTCTCTGCTGTTGTTCTCTGGCGTGATGCTTGTCTTGTTGTCATGAGTCTCCACTCTCGCGCAATATGGACCCTAAAGCCGTTAGGAAGGCGTCGTTATCTCCACGGCTACCGACTGTTACCCGCAGGCACCCCTCTACGCCTGGCCAGGCCGAGAAATCTCGAATGAGCACTCCGTGTTTTACTAGGCCGGCCCAGAGGCGTGATGATGCCTCTACTTCGCCAGTCTTACCGACTCTAAAAAGAATGAAATTGGCACCAGAAGGCAGGGGTTCAAGCGCTTCGAAGCCACTAATCCCCTCCATAAGGCGCTCGCGTTCTGAGACTAATTCTGCGACTCGAGCATCCATCTCGGCGCGATATTTCAAGGCTGCGATCCCTGCAGATTGCGTTGCAGCAGCGAGGTGGTAAGGGAGCACGACCTTCTCTAGTTCCTCAACTACCCATCTCGGGGCAATGCAGTATCCAAGGCGAAGGGCTGCCATGGACCAGACCTTTGAGTAGGTCTTCACTACAACCAATGCCGAATCTTCATTGACGCGCCCAATAGCGCTGTTAGGCGAGAACTCTCCATAGGCCTCATCAACAATCACAAGTCCACGAGCGGACTGCAATGCGGCGTCAAGAACCGCTGCTGAATCAACGGTGCCCGATGGATTATTTGGGCTACATAGAAATACTAAATCCGGATCATTGCTCTTGATTGTGGACTCGAGTGCATCTGGATCAATCGTGAAATCAGCGCTGCGTGCGCCGCTTACAATCTCGGTTCCGGTGATCCTCGCGATGTGCGAGTGGAGTGCGTAGGTTGGCTCAATTATTAAGGCCTTCCTACCCGGGCCTCCGTAAGTAAGCATGAGTGTCTGCAGCACCTCATTTGAACCATTCGCACAGAAAATGCGCTCCGATGGCTGCCCTAGCGACTCGCCTAGGGACTCGCGCAGAATTCGAGCGCCTCGGTCAGGGTAGCGATTCAATGGAACTGCTCGGAGCGCCTCGAGCCAATCATCTACAAATGCGGCCGGTGGAGGCAGCGGACTCTCATTTGCATTAAGGCGAACTGAGACATTGAGATTCGGAGAGTGATAACCCGACAGAGAACGAAGATCGTCTCTCGGTTGAATTGGATTCATTGCTCCACCCTGCGCGCCACGGCCTCTCCATGTGCGAATAGCCCCTCCGCCTGCGTTAATGCTGCGACATAAGGAGCGACTCGTTCGAGCCCAGAACGCTCAACTCGTACAACGTGGATGTGCTTGCGAAAGGTATCGACCCGCAATGCGCTGGCGAAGCGTGCGCTGCGCCCCGTCGGCAGAACGTGATTTGCACCGGATATGTAGTCGCCAACGACTGCAGGTGCCCAGGGTCCACAGAAGACCGCTCCAGCGCAGTTGACAGAGTCGAGGAGTTGGTCTGGGTTAGCGACAGCGAGTTCGAGGTGCTCGGGGGCAATGAAGTTAGAGACCGCGACTGCCTGCTCCCAGTCGCGAACAAGCACAGATCCCCCACCACTCGCGAAGTTCGACTCAATATCGTCGCGCCGCGCAGCATCCTTTACTAAGCGTGATAGTGCAGAGTTAACAGCATCTAACACATCTTCGCTCCATGAAATCACTACAGCGGTCCCATTAGGGCCGTGCTCGGCTTGAGCCATTAGATCAAGTGCAATGAACTCGGGCGGCGTGGAGTCATCAGCAATAACTACCAACTCGGATGGTCCAGCGATCGAGTCGATACCTACATCGCCCGAGACCTCACCCTTAGCGAGGCTCACGTATTGATTCCCTGGTCCCACTATTACATCTACTGCCTTAATGCTCTCGGTGCCGTAGGCCATCGCCGCAATCGCCTGCGCTCCCCCGACACTGTAAATCTCATCAATCTCACACAATGCCGCTGCGGCCAATGTTGCTTGCGGGAGTGAACCATCGCTATCGGGCGGCACGCAGAGGGCAATTTGGTGAACCCCGGCAACGCGCGCAGGGATCGCAGTCATAAGAACTGTTGACGGATATGCGCCACGCCCACCAGGTACATACAAGCCGGCACGTGATACGGGGCGAATTATTTCAGAGACTGAGATTCCGTCAGCGCCCCACTCAGCATGCTCAAGATCGCTAACTTGCGCCTCGTGATATCCGCGAATGCGATCTGCAGCGAATGAGAGCGCATCCTGTAGCTCTTGTGATGTCGCCTCCCATGCCGCCTTTGCTAAATCGGGAGAGACTGCAACCGAGCCGAGCGAAATACCATCAAACCGGTGGGTATATTCAAGGAGTGACTCATCCCCACGCTCACGCACATCGGCGATGATGGAACGAACTGATTCGAGAACCTCAGGAGCGGCGCCGCTACTCACCGAACTGGGGAGAGCGCTCGCGAGGTCTACGGCGTCGCCTCTGATGTCTATTCGTCGCAGCATGGAATGACAGCGTACCCGCCGCTCGCTCTAGATCTAGGAGGATTACTGAGGGAACGCGATTGCGCCCATAAGGTAGGGACATGTCCTCCTCCTCTGACCATGCCGAACTCTCAGCGCTTCGATCGGTACTGGACGACCTTCTATCGAGGGTGGTCATAATCGGAGATCGATATCGAGGCTCAGACGACTCCGCTGTCTCAGTAGATATCGATAGCGCCGAGCGAACCCTTACAGCGACGCGACGGGCAATGGATAGAGCTGTCGACGGTCTAGAGAAGATGCTTTAAAGCTCTTCTTATATTTGGTTAATTCTGAATCTAGTTACTTGCGCGTGAACAGCGGTTCACCGGTCCCAGCGGCGGGGCAGATGTCTGAGAGCACGCAAGCAGCGCAGCGTGGTTTGCGCGATGGGCATACGCGCCTTCCGTGGAGAATTAGGAAGAGAGAGAAATCGCCCCGCAGATCTGGCGGTATCAATCTGTTGAGCTCTAGCTCTACCTTCACTGGGTCTTCCTCGCGCGTGAGATCTAGGCGACGAGCGAGCCGCCCAACATGAGTGTCAACTGGCAAACCTGGGAGTTTGAAAACCACACTCCTCACAACATTTCCAGTCTTGCGCCCAACCCCTGGAAGCTTTACAAGATCAGCTAATTCGGTCGGCACCTCCCCTGCGTGATGCTCAACTAGATCCTGTGCCATCGCAACAATGTTCTTAGCCTTCTGACGATAAAAACCGGTTGAGTGCACAAGGCGCTCAACCTCCTCGGGGTCAGCGGCTGCGAGATCCCCTGCGGTAGGGAATCTGGCAAAGAGTGCAGGCGTAACTGAGTTGACCATTACATCCGTACATTGCGCCGAGAGAATGGTGGCCGTGAGGAGTTGGAAGGCCGAATCATGGAGAAGCTCGCACTCGGCTCCGAGGTACTCAAAGCCAAGTCTCTCAAGCACAATTGATGCTCGATTCTTTGCGCCTCGGGGAAGTGCCATGCCCGCACGCTACCCTCGGCCCTGTGCCAACCACACTCTTGCCCGATACGGTCGACTCCGGTGTCCGCGATGCGCTCATGCAGCTTGATGCCGCTGTGTGCGCGGAGACCGCTTGGGCCCCTTTCGGCGAGGGAGTATGGCGCGATCTTGTCTCTCCCGGCAGAGGTTCCTTCGCTGCACTTACCCTCGAGCAGAACATGCCGTTGGCTGCTGTTTACGCATCAGAGAATGAGAAGGCTTGGAGCCTCGGTCTAGGCGCTCTCCCAGGTCACCTGCCCCCGCTCGCTGAAGCCTTGGGCAAAATTGCAGGTCTCGGAGTTGAGCAGATAAACGCATGGGTATTGAACTCTGACGACACCACATCTTTGGCTGTCTCTCAATTGCTCTCAACCAATGGCTTTGTTAAGGCGAGACGCCTGCTCAGGCTTGAGGTCTCGCTACCCGTCGAGGCATTGAGTCTGCCAAGCGGCGTTACTTTGAGAGCGTTCGATGAGGAGCGCGACACGCAAGCGTGGTTAGAGACAAATAATCGTTGCTTCCTAGGACACCCGGAGCAAGGAGATTGGAGCATCGAGAAATTTGCGGATCGGCGTGACGAGGCTTGGTTCCGTAGCGAGAATCTACTGGTGGCTCATCTTGAAGAAGTTTTCGTTGGATTCTGCTGGACCAAAACAAGCATTGAGACAGCGAGGCCTCCGATTGGCGAGATCTACGTAATCGCAGTTGCCCCTGAGTTCGGCGGCCAAGGAATTGGTACTGCCCTCTGCTCGCAGGGCCTCGCACATTTGGAGAAGAAACACCACTCCGAGATTGGAATGCTCTACGTTGATGCATCCAACGAGAGTGCAATAAAGACCTACGACAAATTGGGCTTTAATAGCGTGCGCGAAGATCAAGCCTGGAGTTGGAGTCTCTAATGAGCGTGTATCCGCGTTATAGCGCCACAGAGAAAGACCTCTCGAACCTCATTGAGAAATTGAGACTACCTGGATATAGGGCTAAGCAAATCTACGAAGCCCTTTGGAGCACCCGAATTGCGCTCGAGGCCGCAACAAACCTTCCGCAATCTCTTAAAGACATCCTCGAAGAGAGGCTCCCCCTTTCTCTAGACATGACAACGGAGGAAGTCAGCGCAGATGGCCTCACTCGGAAGTGGCTCTGGCAGTCTCGCAAAGATGCTGCACAGATTGAGACTGTGCTGATGGAGTATCCGAGTCGTGCAACCGTCTGCGTCTCATCTCAGGCAGGTTGTGCGATGGGTTGCACATTCTGTGCAACTGGGCAGGCTGGTTTTGAGCGCCATCTAACCCGCGCCGAGATTCTTGAACAAGTCCTGCGAGCTGCACAATCATCTAACCGTCGAGTCTCAAACGTGGTCTTTATGGGCATGGGCGAGCCGCTCGCAAACTACGACGAGACATGGGGAGCGGTTGAACGGCTCCATGCCGATCTAGGACTCTCAGCGCGCCACATCACCGTCTCAACAGTCGGTGTGGTGCCTGGCATCCGCAGACTTGCCGCAGAGGAGATTCCCGTGACCCTCGCTGTCTCACTACATGCACCTGACGACGATCTCCGATCAACGATGGTTCCGCTCAACAATCGCTACCCAATCGCCGAGATTCTCGATGCCGCTGCTGAATTTGCGGCTAGCAAAGGAAGGCGAGTCACCTTTGAGTATGCCTGTAT
This sequence comes from Bifidobacterium breve, assembly GCA_945907055.1. GTDB lineage: Bacteria > Actinomycetota > Acidimicrobiia > IMCC26256 > IMCC26256 > IMCC26256. The sequence goes on from CAMDSG010000066.1 coordinate 8,234, forward strand.
CGCCGATGTAAACGACACCGACTACCACGCGAACGCTCTCGCTAAACGCCTACTGCCCCTCGGATCGCTTGGGGCGCACGTAAATTTGATCCCCCTGAATCCAACTGAGGGATTTGCTACTAGAGGATCTTCGACGATTCGGATTCTCGATTTTGCTGCCCGCCTAAGAATGCTTGGAATCACAGCCACGATCCGACGTAATAGGGGAACTGACATCGATGGAGCATGTGGACAACTGCGTTCTCGTGTGGCGATTGGCCCCCGACCGGAGTCAGACTCCACACTCTAGATAGAGATTTTTAGCAAAGCACTATGAACGGAGAGCTATGAACGGAAACCGCTTCCTAAATCAATCCCAGCCCCAGACTCTCTACGGAGCAACGATGCTCTGCTACATAGATGGTGCTTTCGGCCTTCTATATGGAGCCGGGGCTGGCCTACTTATGCTCATAGCCATCGGACTTCTAGCCGGCGGATACGGGATAGCCAACGAAAAGCGATGGGGTTATGTAGCAGCGGTTGTTGCGGCGATCCTTCAAGTAGGGCTATTGGTGTTCTTCTACAGGCTCAGAGTCTTTGGATTTCCACAGATCATGAACTTCATGTTCGATGCCCTA
>CAMDSG010000067.1 GCA_945907055.1 Bifidobacterium breve
GCGGCTACGAACTTCATTCGTGCACGCTCTCGCTCAACGACGAGTCTTACTGCCGGGCTCTGAACTCGCCCAGCGCTTCGAGCGCTCGGTACTCGACGCCATAGAACCGGGGATACGAGATAACCAACGAGGCGGTCCATGATGCGTCGGCCATCTGCTGCCTCTACCAAACGCATATCAATCTGGCGTGTATTCGCAAGTGCTTCGCTTATTGCATCCTCAGTGATCTCATGGAAGACCATCCGATGTACCTCAACTCCCTTGGGCTGGAGTAACTCAAGGAGGTGCCACGCAATCGACTCTCCCTCGCGGTCCTCATCAGTTGCGAGGTAGAGGGTGTCAGCACCCTTCATTGCACGCTTGATATCGGCGACGACCTTCTTGGCGCGATCCTGTGGGGGTGCCCACTCAACGGCGAAGTGGTTATCGACGTCGATGCCCAAGCCCTTCTCGGGCAGATCCCGAACATGACCGTATGAGGCCATGACGGTGTAGTCAGAGCCGAGGTATTTACCGATGGTCTCGGCTTTAGCCTTTGACTCCACGATCACTAGGTGATTTGGCAACGCTGCTCCTAAATGCTGGTTGTTGGGGCTTGACGGTAGGCCGAAATGGCCGTGAAACTGTGGTCATAGAAAAATCCGATATGGACCGTTCCTTTTTCAGTGGTGCCACGCTTTAGTGCCGCTTGTCAAGCCGGGCCACTCTGGGGCATCTAGTCTGACCCCCCTATGACCAACCTCCTAGAGCCCCTAATCTCCAGCCTCTCCACCTACCTTGGATCCGCCTCCAGCCTCGGGGTGGGGCTTTCACCGGAGAGTCTCCTTGACGCCCTCGGGCCCTTTGCCACGCTCGGATTAATAGCGATCATCTTTGCGGAGTCCGGGATACTCCTCGGCTTCTTTCTCCCCGGAGACTCACTCCTTTTCACCGCTGGACTCTTCGCCGCAAAAGGAGACCTAAATCTCGCAGTAATTCTTGTGGGGTGTTTTATTGCAGCGGTCGTGGGGGATCAAGTCGGGTACCTATTCGGCAGACGTGTCGGACCCGCGCTCTTCGGCAAGCCCGACTCAAAAATTTTCAAGCAAAAATATGTAGCCCAGGCAGATGCGTTCTTCCAGAGGCATGGGGCAAAGACGATTGTGCTCGCTCGATTTGTCCCCATAGTGCGGACCTTTGCCCCCATTCTCGCTGGGGTTGGCAAGATGCCTTACCGCCAGTTTGTGATCTACAACGTCGGCGGTGGATTCGTCTGGTCCTTCGGCGTAATTCTTCTTGGCTACTGGTTGGGCAACGTTGCTTGGGTAAAGGACAACATCGAGATCGTCTTAATCGGCGTTGTGCTCATCTCTGTCGTCCCTGCATTGATTGAGATTCTGCGCCACCGCAATGCGGCCCCGACACCACCTGCCTAGACACCACCTGCCTAGACACCACCTGCCTAGACATCACCTGCCCCTGAAATAAGGAGACCTCGCAGAGACCTCTGCGAACTCGACGCAGCCATACGAACGCGAAGGAGGGGCCCGAGGGCCCCTCCTTACTTAGTTCTTATTAGGTGCCTCGTATGAGCGAGGCCGCTAAGCGCTATTAACCAACTGGGGTTGCGACAGGTGCGTCTAGCGCCTCTATACCACCGGTCTCACGCTTCGAGAAGGCGATAGCCCCCAAGAGAACGATTGTGGAGATACCCGCAACTGCGAAACGCATATTGCCTCCCTCTAGCGAGATGATCGCTGGGAGAATCAGCAAGCTCACAAGGTTCATCACCTTGATGAGAGGGTTAAGTGCAGGGCCAGCGGTGTCCTTGAAGGGGTCTCCGACCGTGTCACCAATGATCGCGGCCTTGTGGGCCTCTGAGCCCTTGCCACCCTCATTGCCGTCCTCGATGTACTTCTTGGCGTTGTCCCATGCGCCACCAGCGTTGTTGAAGTAGTTAGCCATCAACTGTCCGGTGAGGATTACTCCGGCAAGGAATGCACCGAGTGCGTACTTGTTGATTCCGAATCCAATGATTACTGGAGCAAGTACTGCAAGAAGCGCAGGTGTGGTGAGCTCACGAAGTGAAGCCTTTGTGCAGATGTCGATTACGGGGCCGTAATCTGGGCGCTTCTCGCCCGACATGATCTTGCCATCTGCAAACTGGTTGCGGACTTCCTGCACAACTACTTGAGCGGTGCGCCCAACTGCTCGAATCGCGAGAGACGAGAAGATGAACGCAATGGATCCACCGATCAGGAGACCAATGAAGACCGCGGGGTCTGCGATGTTGATCGGAACCATCAGATAAACGCTCTGACCGGTTGCAAGCAGCCCATCTATCTTCTCCTGACCGAACTGCTCAACGGCAATGATGTCGATGTAGGAGGCGAAGAGTGCAACCGCTGCGATGACCGCAGAGCCAATCGCAAATCCCTTCGTAACAGCCTTTGTGGTGTTACCGACAGCGTCGAGGCTCACCATGATCTTCTCGGCCTCACCACTAAACTCACCAGACATCTCAGCGATTCCAGCAGCGTTATCGGCGACTGGCCCGAAGGAGTCCTCAGAGACGATTACTCCGGTCGTTGCAAGCATGCCCATTCCGGAGAGTGCGATTAGGTAGAGAACGAACTGCACGTTTCCGCCACCAAGTCCAATTGCAACACCGATTCCGATAGCGATTGCAACGATTGACCAGACGCTGGACTCGAGACCACTGCTGGTACCCGAGAGAACAACTGTTGCGGGGCCGGTGCGGGTTGACTCAGCAATCTCAATAACCGGCTTGTGCTCGGTAGAGGTGAAGTACTCGGTCAACTTGCTTAGAACCTGAGCAAGAATCAAACCAACTACCACGGCTGCGAACATGCGCCACCCTGGGTTGGTAACCGTTGTTACAACCTCTCCCGCCTTGGTTGTAAATGACCCGGCCGTGTTGCCAACGTAGAGGAGGGCAAGAGCAAGGGTCCCAATTACAGAGAGAATTCCAGCGGTTAAGAAACCACGGTTAATAGGTGCAAGCGCAGACTTGTCCTTCTCGGATGCACGCACCATGAGAACTCCAACAATCGATGCGAGCACGCCAATGGCGCGAGCAGCGAGCGGGAAGATGATTCCGATTACCCACTTCTCGGGGTCTTCAGGGTAGAGCGCACGGAATGCGGCGACACCGAGGATGATGGAGGCAACAAGGGTTACCTCGTAAGACTCGAAGAGGTCTGCGGCCATTCCGGCACAGTCACCAACGTTGTCACCAACATTGTCGGCGATTGTTGCTGGGTTTCGAGGGTCGTCCTCGGGGATTCCCTGCTCAACCTTGCCCACTAGGTCGGCGCCTACATCGGCAGCCTTTGTGAAGATTCCTCCACCAACACGCATGAAGAGTGCGATTAGGGATCCACCGAATCCGAACCCGATGAGGATTGCAGAGGAGGTGTTCTGGAAGAGCATGATGATGATCGTTGCTCCGAGAAGGCCAAGGCCCACGGTGAACATTCCTGCAACTCCACCAGTGCGGAATGCGACTCGTAGCGCATCGGCCATTGAGCCATTACGAGCAGCAGCAGCAGTGCGCACATTTCCGCGCACAGCGAGGCTCATTCCGATGAATCCGGTTAGCCCTGACATGAACGCCCCAGCGACGAAAGCAAGCGTTCTAAAGGCACCGGATGCGCCGAACGAGAGGTCCGCGCTCCCAGTTAGCTCACGCATGTTCTCGGGTGCGATTGCTGCGGTAGAGGTGAAGAACACCACGACCGCAACCGGGATAAGGATGACAGCAATAGTGCGGAACTGCCGCTTGAGGTATGCCATTGCGCCCTCTTGAATTGCTGTGGCAATCTCGATCATTGACGGTGTGCCCTGGTCGGCAGCGAGCACGCCGCGCATGAGCCAGAACCCGACAAGGATCGCAAGGATTGCCGTGGCCGCGGAGGCCCACAGGAGTAACCATTCAGTGCTACCTAGTTCAAAGAGTTGGTAGCCACCCTCGGCTGCGAGATTCATTCGGACTCTTGCTCCTTGTAAAGATTGTGACCGCGCGCATCTGCCCACGGTTGGCCGGTAGAGGCCTTGATTGATTGGTGCCTCATTCTGCAAGTGACCGAAGCCACTTAGACCGAGTGAATCTAGCCGCAGAGCGTCGGGCGGGGCCGAACCGTCGGCCGGGAGAATCTGACGTACTCCAAGACTTCTTTGAGGCCTACTCGGAGAACTTCTCGGGGTGAATCCGATCACACCTCTAAATCACGCCTCCAAGGCTCCGACACCAGCCGAATAACGGCTCCAACTCGAGCAAAACCTGCCTACCCGAAGCCACCCCTCTCAGCGATTATTTGGCTACTCCATGTGGTACGGAACCGAGGTCACCACTGTGCCCTTGCGGAATAGGAGGCGGGCCTTGAGCACTAGTGCGCTCTGATTATGGAGCAGGTGCGCCCACCAAGAATCGACGACGAACTCGGGGATTACAACCGTAATCGTGTCGTTATCGCGCTGAGCATCAAGTTCGTCGATGAAGGCAATGACAGGCCCAGCGAGCTCTCGGTATGGCGAGTAGACCAACTCGAGGGGGATCTCAATATCGAATACCCTCCACGACTCCACGACAGCCGCCTCCTCCGCATCATCCGAGACCACGCATACAGCGATCAATCGGTTGGGGTTTAGGGATCGGGCATAAGCCAGCGCCTCTAGTACCCCTCGGTGGACCTTCCCTACTAGGACAACAACCGTGTGGTTCACTGGTCGCGTCTTGTAGTCGGTGGTCACAATCAGGTTCACAGCGACATTCTCGTAGTGCTTGTGGATAACCCTAAAGATCATGATGATGGCCGGTATGACGATAATCGGGACCCACGCGCCGCTTGAGAACTTCGTGACAGCAACAATCAAAAGCACTAGGAAAGTTGCAAAGGAACCAACTCCGTTTAGCACCATGTTGCGCTTCCAACCCGGTTCCTTCTCTTTTCGATGGTGAACCACCATGCCGGCCTGCGAAAGAGTAAATGACGTGAATACGCCGACGGCGTAGAGCGGGATCAACGCGTTTGTCTTACCCCCAAATCCAATGATTAGAGCGCCGGCAGCAACCGCTAGCACTAGAACGCCATTGGAGAAGACAAGTCGGTCACCGCGATTGGCCAACTGTTTTGGCAGGTAACCGTCTGAAGCAATGATTGAGGAGATCCTCGGGAAGTCCGCGTATGCGGTATTAGCTGCGAGAATCAAGATCGCAGCCGTTGCAAACTGCAGAATGAGATAGAGCGGCCCGCTCCCAAAGACGAGAAGCCCCATCTGCGAGAAAACGGTTTGGTCATGGCTTGGATAAGGCTGGATTCGGTTCGCCAGAACTGAGACACCGAAGAACAATCCACCAAGAATTACCGCCATCCAAGTGAGGGTTGCAGCTGCATTTTTGGACTCTGGGCGCTTAAATGCTGGCACTCCATTGGATATCGCCTCTACTCCGGTCAGTGCAACTGCACCGGAGGAAAAACCCTTTAAAATAAGGAATAATCCCAGTGTTCCGCCGGTTTCGAGCGTACCGTCGAAGGCCTCTTTATCAAAGGGCACCTGCCCTATATTGCCCGTGTACGACTGAAATAAACCGTAGGCAATTAGAGCGGTGAGCATGAGGATATAGATGTAGGTAGGTGCAGCAAAAATTCGACCAGATTCCTTGATACCACGAAGGTTCGCCAGGCTGATGAGAAGGATCAGCCCCAATCCGATCACCACGCGTTGATCAACGAAACTTCGAAACTGCGGGATAGAGATAATCGCTGCTACACCTGCAGAGATTGATACTGCCACGGTGAGTATGTAATCAACTAGAAGAGAGGCTCCGGCTACTAAAGAAGGCGTCTCTCCGAGGTTCTCACGCGACACAACATAGGAACCACCTCCGCTCGGATATGCAAAGATTGTCTGGCGGTATGACGTGACGACTATCGCCAAGAGAAGTGCTACCGCAATAGCGATCGGCATCAAGACGTTGAGCCCAAGGGCAAGGCTTGATGCTCCAAGCGCTACAACAAAAAGAATCTCCTCGGTCGCATACGCCGTTGAGGAGATCGCATCAGAGGAGAAGACTGCAAGCGCGATCCTCTTAGAGATGCGCTGATGCTCTTGCTCAGTCGTAGCGAGCGGTCGACCGACAAATATCCGTTTTAACGCAGAGAACATTTCTTGTGGCCCCCAAGAGCGGCGGAGAGGATCGTTGAAATTCCTCACAAGCAATCTGTTGCATACTTACAGTCCCCAAGTGAGTCCCCGTATCCTGCCACTCTCGGCGGCTCTCAACCCGCACCCGGCTTTGAGGAGATACCTAGAGATACGCCCAAAGCAAACGAGCGCGGGTAGGTTATGGAGATGCGTGTTGCCATTGCGGGTGCAGGAAACGTCGGACTCCATGTAGCTAATGCTCTCCACAGAGCAGGGCACGAGATTCTGCTAATAGAGCAGCGCCAAGCCGTGGCCAATCGAGCAACGGTTGAGGAGGGCATCGAGTGGTACATCGGTGACTCCTGTGAGGTCTCCTCACTTCGAGAGGCAAGACTCGAGACATGTGAGGTACTAGTTGCTGCCACAGGCGACGACGAGGACAACCTTGTTACCTCCCTTCTAGCCAAACAAGAGTTTGGGATCCCGCGGGTAATCGCACGCGTCAATCATCCGAAGAACGAGTGGATGTTCAATGAGAACTGGGGTGTAGACCAATTTGTATCTACGCCACAGCTAATCACCAGTCTCGTAGAGGAGGCTGTAAACGTTGGAAAGCTCGTTGAGCTGCTCCGCTTCGACGGTGGATTGGCCAGACTCGTTGAGGTAAAACTCAACGAGGACTCCCCGATTATCAACAAGACAATCAAAGAGATTGACATTCCTCGCGACGCCACAATCGTTGCGATCCTGCGCGAAGAGCACTTAATTGTGCCTCGGGGAGACTCAGTCTTCTACGTAGGTGATGAGGTACTTGCGCTAGTAACCCCTGACTCAGAAGACTCGGTGCGCCACATCCTCACTAATGACTAAGGGCTCGACTAGGGGCTCGACTGAGTCCTAGCCATCAACGCAGCCAGAAATCTCTCAGGTTGCTGATCCTCTAGCGATAATTCTGTATAGAGGGTTCATGATTATCACTCGTGCATTCTGCCTAAACGGCACGCCTTCGAGCATCAACCTTCGACCGGTATTAAGGCCTGGAATCGTTCTACGCCCCAAGAAAACCGCTGTCACTGAGCCTCGGCCATCCTTCACTGTCACCTCAAGGGCTGCGGAGTGCGCCCTAGGTACAAGCCTGACGGAGGAGATCTCGCCAGCAATAAAGACCGGCTCACGCATCTTGATCTGGTCGATAGGCACTGCTCGAGACTCCTCCGACCACTCGACTAGAGCTGCGCGATCAAGCTCGTGAACTGGCTTGGTCAACTTGTCTAGGAATTTCTTCAGGGCCATATCAATTACCTCCGAGGGAAACATTACCCACGCCCGTCAGTAGTTACCTAGCCCGCGCCAGATTGCTCTCCCCGGGTCAAGCAATCGCCTGCGGTGGGTCCTACGATGGTCCAAGACCCTCAAGAAGGAGATTGCTTTGCACGTCGTAGTCGTTGGCTGTGGCCGAGTAGGTAGCGAGATTGCCGGAGCACTTGAGGCTCAGGGGCACAATGTCTCCATCATCGATAAGCGCAAAGACGCGTTTCGTCGCCTCCCGAAAGAATTTTCAGGTGAGCGAATTGTTGGATTCGGATTTGATCGTGACACCCTAATTGAGGCCGGTATAAATGATGCCGGTGCAATGGCTGCTGTGACCTCAGGAGATAACTCCAACATCATGTCAGCGCGTGTTGCACGCGAGACCTTCGGTGTCCAGCAGGTAGTTGCGCGTATTTATGACCCAAGAAGGGCGGCCATCTACGAGCGCTTGGGGATACCAACAGTTGCAACTGTTTCGTGGACCACAGAGCAAGTGGTCCGTCGACTTATTCCGGCCATTCTCCCCATCGACTGGACAGACGCCACTGGCAGAGTTCACTTAGTAGAGAGATCCCTACCGGGTCATTGGGCTGGGAGGCAACTCTCTAACATCGAAGAGTCAGGGAGATTTACGCTAAGTGCAGTTACTCGCCTTGGGACCGCTCAGGTTGCTCGCAATGATCTCGTCGGGCAATCAGGCGACATCCTCCACCTCGTGGTGGCAGCAGATGCATTAGACGAACTCGCCAAAAGGCTTGCGACTACTACCGACTAAGCAAAAGAAGAGTTAAGAGAGACTCCTAATTGCTTCGCGATAGTTATTGACTGAATCTGTATCCAGAGTTTTATGCAAGTTTCGAGGCAGGCGCCACCATCTCAGCCTCCTCGCGTGGCATCGTTGCGCAATGCACCCCAAAGCCAGAGCCTCAGTTCAAAAGCAGCGGCACCGAAATCTCTATAGGGCGCTGATCCCAGCAACTTTGTTTCTCTGCGCTGCCCTGATCTCAGCCTGTGGTTCAGGTGGCGATAAGGACATCACCAAGAAATCAGAGGAGAAGCCAGCGGTCGAGAGGGTTCAGTTAACTGCGGGGGATGTGAAGGTGGTGCGTACCGGCAATACCGGAGAGGCCAACCTCAGCGACGTAGATGCGCTCGTTGCAGCAACAGCAAAGTACGTACGCCAAGCCTCTGTAATTCCAATGCATGGTGACCCCCTAAATATCTCAGACCTGCTCACCTCGGCTGCACGTCCAAATGCAGTAGGCGAAGCAAGCGATGCACTCACCGATGTTGGGGTCTCGCCTGCTACCGACTCCGTCGAGGTCACGAGCGCCCCATTGCCGATCACGATTCTCACGGA